>JABSRS010000086.1 GCA_013214885.1 Gammaproteobacteria bacterium | reverse complement strand
CATGAGTGTCACCTTAGAAGTTATTCACACATAAATTTAGTATGGCACTTTTACAACAGTTTACTCATACATAGCCAAGATAAAGACTGATTTTAGGCTCTAAGCAGCCGTTAGTAACTTAAAAGTAGTGTCTTCTTGGTGGTAAAAGTGATCATCAGAAAAACGCCAACCAGCATCTAGCTATCTCAGAGCAAAAAAAGCCACCTTGACGGTGGCTTCGATTACTTAAGCTAAATTTACGCTAGTTTAGCTTTTAGGAAGTTGACCATTTCATCAATCGCAACGTCTTCTTCCGTTCTTCCTGTATTTGAACCGAGATACAGTTAAGTGATTTAGACAACAGTCGACTTACCATCAAAATTAGTCCATCTTCATACTTTTTAATAATACTGGGCTGTTATATTCAGATACCGTAGCCTTGGTATTTAGCCAAAAACGTCTGCGTGTTGCAAAATAGGTAAACAGCACGGTCATCAGGATGATTTCTGGACCATTAAGCAATATGTATTGCATCGCTGGCATTATCATATTCGATAATTGCTTCAAATAAGGCGCGTTACCCGCTTTCAGTGCTTCAATATCAATCGGGCCATTTAATACCATCAATGCGTACTGCACACCAATAATAACAACAAATGCACCAATGGCGGCAAGCGGTTTGATATACCATTTTTTCGGTTTCGCAAACGCCCAAAAGAAAAAATAAACGCTAGCAAAGAGTGAACCACCTAACAATAAATGTTCAACATTAAATTTATAATTAATGATATTAATCATTGCCCAATAGGTTGTTAGACAAGCAAACGGAATGGCAAGAGTTATGATTAACGTGATGATAAATGTTTTAAATTTACCAATCTGTTTCCAATAATACTTGCTAACGCCTTGATGCACTATCCACAAAGTAAATATCGCAATGGCAATATTTAATCCCTGTTGCATCCTAAAACTTAGTTCCTGATGCACGCCAAACAATCGATAGTAACCATTAAAATAAGCATCAACTAAATTACTATAATTCCACAAATTAAAGCGGCCACTGACATCATTGGCAAATCCTGGTAGTAATAACGCGACAAAGGCCGCAAACATTACCAACAGATAGGCGTTTTTAAACAAGCCAGTAAACATTTTGCTAACAATGCCTTTATTACTCGCTTTCTTCAGTTGACCTACCAACTCATGATAGTTTGCAACAACGGCATCTCGGATATCTGTAGATACCCAGTTTTGAGTGACCAGATCAAGAGATGTTTTCGTTTCACTGGCTTCAACAATACTTTTTATCGCTGGCACAGCTAGCACTTCAATATCGGTTTCTTTATCACCCGATCCGAGCTTTTGACCAATACTCCAAACAGCAGGGTCATATACTCCTCCTGCATCATGGGTCAGATTTTTTCGACCTGCAAATTGTAAGTAGGTACTGCCACCTTTAACATCGGCTTTAAATTGTAAAGTGGGTAATATTCCTTTCATCGCATAAAAGAAAGTACAACCGCCAAAACTATTACCAGCATCAACTTCTTTAATGTCATTGATGGAATAAATAATATTTAGCGCTTGGTTTTTAACAAAAGTATCTGACCATACGTGATAATCAGAATTCTCAGATAACCATGTTGTAGAACGTTCTGCGTTACCATCAATCGTATAGCTACAATACAAGTAGCCTCCGCCATTACAGGTGCCACAGGTGATTGACCCTGTTCCAGAGCATGTGCCACAACGCGTTTTTCCCGAGCCCCAACAGCCACTACAAGTTTCGGTTGAGTATACAGTTCGCTCATTGTGATGATCATATTTTTGAACATCTTTACGCCCCGAACCACCGCATGAAGAACATGACCTCTTACCGTTACCGTGACATGAATAGCAAGAATTTGAACCACTTCCACCACAATTATGACAGGGGTCTTCACCGACATACTGCTCAGGAGCTGAGTGTAAGTCTTGATTTGCTAACACAAAGTTTTTGGCGACATCATTACAAAGGCATTTTCTCATGCGGTCATTAAACAACGAGTCCTTACCACTGATGTACTTTTTTGCATCACTATGGGCTTGGCTACTTGCTTCAGATCCTCGACCACAATTGACAGTCCCAGAGCCCGATGGACGATAAGCACCATGATCATGCTGATTGACACCAATGCTAATAGTCCAACCAAAAGTAAATTTCAAATCGGTTTGCTTATTTTCTTCTTCACTTAATACAACCGATACATTAATACCGGTAATTTCTTTACCATTTTTTTGGACAAATTCTTGGTGTTTTTCTAAGTTGTTCATTGGATATTCCTGTTACATTACCAAGTTGATATGGCCATGTTTTAATTCAATTGTCTTCACTTGCGATAAAATTACACCCGATAACTTTTTATCTTTATTAATATCGTATATCGGCATTTTCTCGACATAGCGAACAATATTGTGCTTTACACTATCAAACATTGCCCCCTTAACTGACCATGCTTGGCCACCCGGAGTAGTCATCTCAATATGTTCAATACCGTATTGTTTAATAAATATTTTACCCGATTGATTATCTAAATAAGGCACCCCAGACATCGCGATAAAACCACGAGCAAGGGTTCTTCTCCCTAAAAAATTACTCATTTCTACTGTGGCGTTTATGTTTAACTTAACCCGTTCTGGTGTGACTGAAAATCGGGCATCTTTCAAGATTAAAGCAGGAAGTAAAGCCGACTTACCCAAAGATATTTTTTTTCCTTGCCCAATCCAACCTTGTGCTTTGTCATTGATATCATTTTCGCTAATTTGCAAACTGCCACATCCAGACAACAGTAAGGTAAAAAATACCGTACAGATTATTTTATGCATAAACACTTTCCTTTTAGTCCTAATATAAGGTTATCTTGAAACTACTTTTGTCTGCTTTGAGGTAAACCCATTTTCGGACGGGATCATAGCCATCTGCCGAAATTTTTATATCGTACGCGCCAGCAGGTAATAACATACCTGCGGTGTATTTGGGCTTGATGTTCATAATTCTGATTGTTGCCGAATCAACATTAGTTTTAACAATTAACGGCAGTAATACTGAGGAGGCCTTTGCGTTACGGGTTGACTGATCTTTATGCTTATAAATCCTTAAATCAAATCGATTTATTGGTCCACTTATCTTGTCAAAACCGCTCGTTATACTTAACGTATTGTCAATCGCAGAACCAATAGGTTGAACTAAAGGTTGAGTGATCAGTAACCATTTAAGTGCAAATGATGCAGTCGCGGAATCATTTTTTTCCATTTGATGAAAGAAATAATTTACCGTTGAACCTGGCTTAGTAAATTCATTGCTACCAATCAACATGGGGACAATAAAAATTGAGCCGATCAAAGTGAATGAAATAGCCACATTAACCATTTTCTTCTGTTTAACGGGTTCTTGTCCTTTGACTGCCGTTTTTGCCTTGACTAATTCTATCGCCTTAATTGGCAATTTTAACACCGTCAGTAACACTAGCAGTAAGCTAATACCCATGGAGATTGGCGGAACAATAATCGCTCGAAGTGCTGATTTACCCGTAGATTCAAATGTTCCACCATCATCAAATTCGGCCATTTGAGCCTTTAAAACTTCAAGGTATTCTGCTGTCTTACGTTGTACGTTGACATCAATAACGTTCTTTTTAAATTGCACATTATTCCAATCGGCATACATTGGATTTACGTATAAATCGCCCATTTTCTGTTTGATTTTATGTTGTACATCCGACTGCAACTGAAATTTTTTCCAAGACAGATTAGGTGGCATACTGCTATTTTTCGATTGAATGCCTTTATTCCATTGTCTATCGGCATCTTGATGAACTTTTTTTACTACCGCAGCATCAAATTCAGCTCGCTGTAGCAGTGACCAATTATTGGGTAGCTGTAGCCCTTTTTTTCTTAAACTCGCTTTTACTTTTTTACTCGTTACAGGGTGGGTTCTAAACGTATGTACCGAATCAATGCCAAGTGGATAACCACCAGATTCTTTTGAAAAACCAGGTGCCATCTTTACCATTAAAATACTTTTATAGTGATTGACGTCATTGGTATAAACCATCCGATGATCTTTCAAACCACCGTCACCTCCGGTCACTAGACTTGCCGCTTGTAAGGCTGTAAATAAACCACCAGTAAGCACGCCTGCGATTACCGAACTACCAAAGTTTTCAGTTGAACTAATTTCTTCACGGATTAACCAATCATTCGCAGGAACATAAGGTATTTGGTATTTTTTAATTTCTTTATCGTAATATGCGTCATATTTTGCATAACATTTTCCGCGGTATTTCTTTTTCTTATCGTCGCACTTTTCGCGACGCTCAAAATACTGATATACCTTTGGAGCGATCTTTTGTGCTCTCGATTCAACTCTAGCCTGATAGGCCATTTCGCCTTTTTGATATTGGCCCCAACCATCTTTAATTTCATTTTGTACTTCTAACCAATAGCTATCGGCTCTTTTGGGTGATGAAGCAAGGGCTTGGTTATAATCATTTGAGGCTTTCGCATACTTTTTGTAATGACCACGTAAGCTACTCCGAAATTGATCATAATTACCGTAATATTGATCAAATCGAGACATTGCATGATCATTGACGAATCTTGCCATAATAAGGTGCTTGCGCTTTTCTAAAGAGGCAACCACTTCGTCATCAGCAAATACTAAACCACCAAAAATAGATAAGAAGGCTTTATCCAGTGCCGTATGCTCTGCATTAGGATCATATTTTAACCCTTCAAATTCAACTGAACGTTGAATAAGCGCGCTTCGAATCATTTGTGATAAATAGGCTTGTTGGCGATCTTCAGCTGATGATGCATCGACAATGAAATGATCGACCAACCATTTTTGACCAAAGAAAACAGTTGGCCAAACAACTACCCCGATCAATAAAAACAAACCAAAGGCTTTGCCTATTTTTGCCACATGTTTGCCTTTTAATAGCATGTCAGCCAATAATAGGGTCACCCCTATACCACTGATGGTACGACCAAATAATTCAACCGCTCTTAAGTCTTCTTCGGTTGAGTTTTTACCGCCAGCTACATCGGTTAAAGCCGCATCATCCACCAAAATGGTTTTCCCACCATGGCAATTTGTGCTTGTACTACTTCATTTTTTTCAGTTTTCTTTTGTTGTTTTTGCTGCTGAGATTGTATTTTTTTAAGTTCTTTTTCTGCTGCTTGCATTTTTTTTTGGATTGGAGCACTACTGAGTAAACTTTCAGCAAAAGGGCTTGTTTTATTGTCGGTCATTGTTCAGCACTCGTATTTTTATTAGTATCGCTTTGCTGGTCGATGTATCAATTTCGCCATCTTTAATCGTTGGGAAATCAAAAGACATAACTGTCTTTTCCACTTTCGGGACTGATTTGTTTTTTTCTGCCCCAATACGTTTCAAACCATCTGAGATAGACACGTAATAGCCTTCGTTGATGTATGACAGCATTTGTTCTAGTTGATCAAAGTCAGCGTCTTGTGGTAAGTCGTTGATGTAACGACCTATCGAGGTGCTTGCTCTATATGCCTTTAATGGTTTAGAGGCGTTGAAAAGTTGCTTGCATAAGCGATATGGCGTCGCATCAATAATGATGCCATCAGGTAATAGTGATTTATTTAACGCCAACAACTTACCTTGATGGTAATTCGTGCCATTGATTGAATAGGTATATACTTTCATTCCTAATCGATTCGCCCGACCTTTGACATAAGTCGCATTCGCGTAGCTACGAATATCCATGTGTAAGCCAGAATTTGAACCGAGTTTTATTTGTAAATTACCCAGTGCCGATAACGAAGTGTAATCTTTGTATTTACGACGATATCTTTGTGTTCCATAGTTACCGATCGCTTCAATATTTTTGCTATAGAGTTTGTAAAGTTGATCGTTTTTAACCCCTTTTCGCAGTGCACTTTTTAATTTAGACACGCTTTGTGGGTGAGAGCCTTGAATAAAACCAAGGTAAACGGTTGAGTTAATGCCACGGAGTTTTTTTAAGGTATCAAGGTTTAATGAGGAATAATAAAATGAATGTTGTCCGACGGTGCTTCGTAGCATGTAGTCTAATTTTTCTAGCTCTGCGCCACTAGCTTTGCTCTTTACTTCGACATTTAGCACTTGTGATGGTTTTCGATATTTGGCAAACGCAGTAAATGATTCGTAAGCAGTAATAGGACGCTGATCGAGTAAATTATTGGTTTCTTTATCTTAAACGTAATCCAGAAAAATTTTTATCTGACATTTTACGCATGTTATAACTTTTGCCACTATAGTGTACAACCGCTCGGCCAGTATCCATATCATGGTGGTTTACCCACAGACCACTTTTAATTTGCATCACATCAATTTCAATCGAGTTAAAATTATCAGCAACGGCACTGGTAATTGCTCGCAAACTACTTTCTGGCTCTCTAAAGTCTCCACGATGAGCGACTATATCAATATCACACTGCTGGGTAGATAACAGCTTTACCCGCCCTTGGTTCGTCAGATATAAATTTCTATCTTTTAGTGAAAGTTGTAGATCGACTACGTCTTTTCCTATGAGTTTTGCATCAGATGGGAAAGATTGTAATTGCGGTGGGATTTCAACTGTTGGTGTTTTTCTCGGTAAGGACTGACAACCAGCTAATAACAAAAGTATCGAAATGTTCAATATAATTTTTCTAAAAAACAATATATTCTCCTTGAAAGTTGATCTGTCCTAAATGCTATCGGGGCGCATTTTTATTTTTTGTGATTTCTATAATGCGGATGATTGAGACATGAGGGTTGTTGTCGCATTACCAAAGATTAACTGTTACTCAATTATAATTAAACTTCCTGGTGTTTTAATAAAGAATTTCTTAGCTCGATTTATTATTTGTAATAAACAAAATTAAACGCTAAACGCCCTTATAAAGTAAGGGGCAATATAATAATTATTCGATTATAGTACAACTAAAAAGTATAAAATATAATGACATAGTTAATATGCCCACTTAAATTAGAGCGGGTATGTGATGATCATTATCAAAACCTAGGTGGCGTAACAAAGATCTTCTTCAATACGCGCAATCTTGCTTCATAGGTATTTGAATAGCTCTTAACCGAGACAAAAAAAAGCCACCTTGACGGTGGCTTCGATTGCTTAAGCTAAATTTACGCTAGTTTAGCTTTTAGGAAGTTGACCATTTCATCAATCGCAACTTCTTCTTTTTCGCCAGTTTTACGAGACTTGTATTCAAGTACACCGTTGTCTAGGCTGCGTTGACCGATAACCACGGTATGTGGAATACCAATTAATTCCATGTCGGCAAACATTACGCCAGCACGTTCTTTACGGTCATCAAATAATACTTCAATGCCAGCATCTTGCAGTTGCTCGTATAACGAATTAGCAGCGGCAGCGATTGACTCTGACTTTTGCATATTCATTGGCACGATAACCACTTTAAATGGTGCAATTTCGTTTGGCCAAATAATTCCGCGATCATCATTGTTTTGCTCAATGGCCGCAGCAACGATACGAGAAACGCCAACACCGTAACAACCCATGTTTAGGATTTGATGCTTGCCTTGCTCGTTTAACACGCCAGCTTTCATCGATTGAGCGTACTTGTTGCCAAGTTGGAAAATATGACCAACTTCAATGCCGCGCTTAATTTCTAGTTTACCTTGACCACAAGGGCTAGGATCACCAGCCACTACGTTGCGTAGGTCAGCTACTTGGTAATCAGTAATGTCACGATCCCAGTTAACACCCGTAAAGTGAGCGTCATCTTTATTAGCACCACAAACAAAGTCGCTAAGGTGTGCTGCGCTGCGATCAACAATCACAGGAATGTCCAATTTAACCGGACCGATTGAACCTGGTTTAGTACCAGATGCTGCAAAAACTTCAGCTTCAGTTGCAAACTCAAATGGCACCGCAATTAATGGATGCTTTTCGGCTTTAACTTCATTTAGTTCATGATCGCCACGTAGTACCACGGCAACGATTATTTCCTTGTCGCCATCGATACCTTTAACCAGTAAAGTTTTTACCGTGGTGGTTGGGTCGATTGACAATATGGCAGCGACATCTTCAATGCTCTTAACATTTGGTGTGGCTACTTCAGTTAGTTCTTGGCTTGGAGCAGGGCGTTCACCTGTTGGTGCTAGGGCTTCGGCTTTTTCAATGTTTGCTGCGTAGTCAGATCCGTCACTAAATACGATGGCATCTTCACCCGATTCAGCTAACACATGGAACTCATGCGATAACGCACCACCAATGCTGCCACTGTCGGCAAGTACTGGGCGGTAATCTAAACCAAGACGGTCAAAGATCCGGCAGTAAGCTTTAAACATTATTTGGTATGTTTTTTCCATACACTCATCAGATAGATGGAAAGAGTAAGCATCTTTCATCATAAATTCACGAGAACGCATCACGCCAAAACGAGGACGTACTTCATCACGGAATTTCGTTTGAATTTGGAATAAGTTGAGCGGTAATTGCTTGTAGCTTTTAAGCTCTTTACGGACTAAATCGGTAATGACTTCTTCATGGGTTGGACCAAGCACGAACGAACGGTTATGACGATCTTTAATCCGTAGCAATTCAGGACCAAACTCGTTGATACGGCCTGTTTCTTGCCATAAATCTGCTGGTTGAACCATTGGCATTAGTACTTCAACCGAGCTGGCGCGTTCCATTTCTTGACGAACAATACCAGCCACTTTTTGCAATACCCGTAAACCAGAAGGTAACCAAGTGTACAAGCCTGACGCAAGGCGACGAACCATACCAGCACGGATCATTAACTGATGACTAATAATCTCAGCATCATTTGGGGTTTCTTTTTGGGTGGCTAATAAATAGCTGGTGGTACGCATAAGTGAACACCTTAACAGGGTTAAATAGAAAAAATAAAGCGGAATTGTATCAGGTGTTGGGCCGCCAATCTACGATTGGCATGGCACTTTGTGCTAAAGAGTCAACTAGATTTAAACCTGACTAATATTTGTTACCAACGTGGTGTTATTAACCACTTGCCATTGAATATTAAAATCATATAACCGTACACCGTATTGTTGAATTTGGTCGGTGTTCTTTTTATAGGCTGGACGAGGATCTTGTTCAAGCACCTGGGTAATTAACGCGAGCAAATTAGGATATTGAGTCTGGGTTGCGATAAAAGATAACACCGCTTCGCTAAACTCGATACTCATGGTGATAGCAGGTGGGGCATCAGCAAATCCCCCTTGGGCATCGACAGCATCAGAGTAGGGGATGTAAGGCTTGATATCCAAAATCGGCGTGCCGTCGAGTAAATCAATGCCGCTTACTTCAATTTGTGCCTGATTTTTGTTGATGATTACCCGCTCAAGCTTAACCGCTGACATCCCAATACTGTTGGGTCTAAAGGTCGAGCGAGTCGAAAATACTCCCGTTTTTTTATTGCCGCCTAACCGTGGTGGTCGCACTAAAGGATTCCACCCTTGCTGCGCGGTTTGATGAAAACGAAAGATTAGCCACAGGTGCGAGAATTGCTCAAGATCTCTGACGGCGTCAGGGTGGTTATAAGGTGCAATAAGTTTAATGATGCCATGGGCTGAACTGGCTAAACGGGGTTGACGTGGGATCGCGAATTTTTCTTTAAATGGCGACTGGATAAAGCCAATAGGATTAACTGTGTATTGTTGATTGTCTAATGATGTCATTGGGTTCTCTGGTCGGTTCTACAGTCTCACTATAGACACCTGTGGTCAAAATGTATTGCGTTACTTGTTGAGCCGATTTTGGGACGCATAACCAATGCCCTTGAAGAAAATCACACTCAATTGAACTTAGTTTATCATTAAGTGCTTCACTCTCAACCCCTTCTGCGGTTACTGAGCAATCTAACTGATGGGCAAGTTTAATTGTCGACTCCATGATTGCAAGGTCTTTATGATGGTTTAAGACGTTGCGAGTAAAGCTGTAATCTAGTTTTAACTGATTAATATTGAGCGTACGCAAATAGTCTAACGAGGAAAACCCGGTACCAAAATCATCAAGGGCGATATTGACCCCAGCATCTCGTAAGATATTAATGTTCTCTTTGGCGCGATCAATGTTTTCAATTAGTACCCCCTCGGTAATCTCTAAGGTTAGATATTTGGCTTCAACTTTGTAATGGGCTAATAGGTTGATCAGTCGTTGGGCTAAAAATACATCTTGAAAATCTGATGCGGACAAGTTGACATTGATCTTGAGCATTAGCTTTTGCTGATGCCACTTGGCTAATTGCGCTAAGGCTTCATCGACTACAAAAGTGGTTATTGAATGAATTAGGTTGTTGGACTGGGCTAAGGGAATAAACTCGGTCGGTGACACTTCGGTACCGTCATGCATAATCCATCGTGTGAGCGCTTCTACTGAAACAACTTGGCGAGTTTTACTATCAATAATAATCAAAGGGGCCATCAAATGCATATCTGCGGCAGCGAAACGAGTGAACAGATAAAAATTATTCCCGCTAAAATCAGCGTCATCAA
>JABSRS010000085.1 GCA_013214885.1 Gammaproteobacteria bacterium | reverse complement strand
TCCTTGGTCATTTTGAGGGTGTAAAAATAACCGAGCGTTATTTTTGTGCCTGTCCCAAATTCCAACAGAACGTAATATAGCGACTAGCTACCTATTTCATGGGGCTAACTTATCGCATTAAGCAGTATTTATATCGGTCTAATTAGTTGAAAGTCCTATTTCTCATTTATCACATTGCTGTTAACATACGCGCTTATGCACGTTCTACCAAACACCACTGTTCTTTTTTGCACAGCAGATGTTTTTTGCCCGACATTCCATTTAAAGGTTAAACCGTGGACGCTTTTACTGCCAAGCAAACTGACAACACCGAGTTAAGATCCCATCCATGGACGTCTATGGTGACCGATCAAGCCAATGTATATATCGATTTCTTATACACTTACCCAGTGATATTTAGAAGAGTTTACGCGAGTTTTGGTGATGTAATACCAACATCAACAGTCCCTTATGTAAGCTATAATGCGGCGCAAAGAAAAGAGCTTAGGATGCAAAGCGTTAACACCATATCGCTAGCTATATTTAATATATTACATCATGCCGATATGGAACGAGATGACGTATTTTCCAAAGCAGGCAACTGGATCAAGCTACACGCAAAGCCCTTAAGCCAGCTATATGATGTAACTATTCATTTTTTATTCAAATTATATATGAAGCGCTACAGTAATTTTGGAGGAGATATTAATGAGTATTTCATTAAATAATTACACCAACATTATTTTTCGTTACACATGGGCACTGTTTTTAACGTTTCCGATTTTGGTTATACTGATGGCGTCGTTTAATTTATCTAAGTTGGGTTTTGATGAAAGTTGGAAAATTTGGTACACACCCCATACCTTGGAAAAGTACGATGCTTTTGTCTCTGAGTTTATTTATGATGATGCGGTAGTTATTGTATTTAAGGATGATGATGGCATTTTTAATCGCAAAGCCTTGGCATCTATCAAGCGATTAACTGACAAAATTAACAAAGTACGTTATGTGAGAAACGTCCTTTCATTAACCAGTTATCAACATATAAGTTCTGGCGTCGGGGAAGATATTTTAATACAGCCTTATATTCTTGATCCTGATGATCCCATTGATATTGAAAATAAAAAAGTAAATGTGAAAAAAAACACCCCATTAGTGAGGCGTTTAATTAGTGAAGATTTAAAATTTACGATGATCATAGCAAGATTGAGTAGCCAATTGTTGTATATAGATCAAGATAAAAGCCATGAGATAAAAAATGATATTGACCATATTTTACGACAGGAAAATATGGAGTCTGGTTATGATTTTCATGTATATGGTGGGCCTGAATTAACAGTTTCCTTTGAAAAAGTAGCCATTCAGGACATTATGGTTTTTGTGCCTTTGATACTTATTTTGATTGTACTGTTTTTATTTATTATTTTTAGAAGTATTCACGGTGTTTTATTGCCCTTGAGTGTGGTTATGCTAACGACGCTCGCGACATTAACCTTTGAGGTGTTATTGGGTCATAAATTAAATAACTTCACGATTAACATTCCGCTGTTTATTATTGCCATTTCGTTAGCTGACACGATGCACATTTTGTCTGTCCATAAATCATTACTAATCAAAGGGCATGAAAATATAGAAGCCATTAGATTAACGCTTAGAAAAATTTTATTACCGCTTTTTCTTACTTCCTTAACAACGGGGATAGGCTTTTTATCCTTACAATTTTCTCCGATATCACCAGTACAGTATCTTGGAGGATCAATTGCCTTTTCAGTGATGTTTGCTTTTATATTATCTGTTACTTTCACACCTGCTTACCTGCTGCTGCTTGAAGGAAAAGATTCCTTTTCTTTCAAATGGCTGGATAATATTTTTACTGTGTTACCCGATGTGATTAAAAAATATCATAAATCCATTTTACTTTTGTTCAGTATCGTTACCCTATTCAGCTTATATGGTCTGTCAATGTTAAAAATTGATAGCAATCTGATTAAGTATTTTCATCGTGATACTGAAATCAGACAGACGATACTATCGGTGCAAAACAATATTACCGGGCCAGTTACCTATGAGCTCATACTCAAGTCGGGCAAAGATAATGGAATATATGAACCTGAATTTTTAAATGAGGTTGATAGGTTTAGTCAGGAGTTATACCGTAAATATCCAGAAATTAGATTGATTTATTCGATGTTAGATATTATAAAACAGCTCAATCGAGTGATGAATTACGATGACCAAGCATATTTTTCTATTCCTGATGATCGTGAATTAATCGCTCAGTATTTACTATTATATGAAATGTCTTTAGCCATGGGATCTGATTTGCAAGAGCTAAAAAATTATAGCAATAGTGCGTTAAGGCTAACTGCCAATGTGGATGTGCTGGGAACGAGTAAAGATCTGGAAATTATCGGATGGGTTGAGCAATGGTGGAGCCAGTCACGTTATGAAGTTGAAGTTACAGGTAGCTATAGTTTATTTGCAAAAATGCAACGATCAGTCACCAATACATTATTATATTCACTTGTTTTTACGTTTATTTTTCTTGTTGTCATCCTCATTCCATTATTAAACTCTCCGGTGAAATGGCTGCTTTACTTAGTACCGAACATCTTACCAATAATGCTTGTTTTTGGTCTGATGGGCTGGCTTGGGTTTCCAATTGATCTTGGTATTGCCATCAGTTCCGCAATTATTTTAAGTATTTCGATTGATGATTCACTCCATTTTTTATTGAAATATTTTTATAATAAGGGTAATACACATGATTCTGTACGTTATGCGTTTAAGTATGCGGGAAAACCGATGCTCTATACCAGCATCATAGTCTCAGTTTCTTTTGGCTTGTTAGGCTTTAGTAATTTTACCCCTAATATGCTTTTTGGTATCACTGTGGCATCAGGTTTAATGTTGGCTTTGGTTATTGATTTAGTTTTATTACCAGCGTTGATATATTTTATCGACGAGCATCGCCCTATTTTATTGTCGAGTAAAAATTATGCTTAATGTTATCGGTATAATGGTGTTATGTAGTTTAGTGCTGCTCAATGTATTAATCATTATTACAGTGTTTAGTAAGGTGAGCTTTTGGCCACCGGTGCAATCAAAATTTAAATTGTTAATTAACTGGATCCCTACTGTTATTTTTATGGGCGGCATAGTCGTTATTGGTTTTTTAGATTGGAATTCATATAAGTTTGATTATCTCATATTAAAGTTTTTAGGCTCTGGGTTAATTGTCGTAGGTCTTTATATTGCTCTTAAAGGGGTATTTTATTTTAACGTGATGAAAACGCTTGGGATATCTCAAGAAGGATTGAGTATTATGGGTATTTACAGTTTAACCAGAAATCCACAATATGTTGGTGATATTATCTGGCTGAGCGGGTATTTATTATTAACAAACTCATTATTTTTGTGTTTACTGATCCCGCTTGCTATAGGGTGGTTTTTATTGGCGCCTAGAGCTGAAGAGCCTTTGTTGCTTAAGCTTTATCAGCAAGATTATGTTAATTATAGCCAGAGTACGCCCCGATTTTTGAATTACTCCTGTACTGTGAAATATTTACGAAATAGCTTAAACCCTAAAGTACCAAAGAACACCGAGTTTGACAAACCCCCACGAAATATATAACGAAAACATCAAGATAATATAAAAAATAAGGGAGAATTTATGGTGTTTGGTGATCATATCTATCGCCAAACAAAAACAACCACGAGAAAATACCTTGAATGCGAAACACATCCTATCTAAATGCTTAACGAGAATCACGCCAGATATATGGATGACCGAAAAGAGAACTTTCTCATTAGGGCTTCCCTTGCCACTCAAGGTCGTTCATTGGCATTTTTTGAAGAAATTTATCCGCTCAATCAGAAAGAGAAACCAAAAATCCATCGATTATTTATGGAGCAATTAAAAACAATGTTACCGGATGATTGCAAGCCGATTATCGTCACTGATACTGGCTTTAGGATCCCATGGTTTAACCTTGTTCAATCATTAGGACTTTGTTGGTAGAGTTAGAAGTAGAACTTTTTGCAAGACGAAGCATACTACATCATGGCTCCCAATCAAATATCTCTACCCATTAGCGACAGCAAGGTCTAAATATGAGGCGCTGTTGTAGAAAACTGTTGTCTATACTTAATAGTGAGATTAACTTATTGAGGTTATTAGCAATGGATACTAAATCATTTGTAAGTAAATTAACCCAGATATCGAAACAACTTTCTTCGATGACTCCAGCGCAAAGAGAGGTAGTACATTAGTCAATTCAAGCCCTATAGACTGAAATAAGTACCGATAAATTATCGGGAATTATTGACGTTGATGAGTTTTTTATGGCCTACTCAGAAAAAGGCACAAACGCTTTAATAGGAAATCGTCAACCTAGAAAACGAGGGGGAGACATTGATAAACGAACCAAGGAAGGTCAAGTGGCCGTTCTTTTATCAATAGATCGCAGCAACCATATGATTAACCGATGTTAGCCGTTGATACAACGGCAGAAATAGCAGCGAATTTAACCGAAAACATGACTGAACACTTAGTATTATGTCGCGATTGCCAAACAAAAACACTGTGACCATAAGCGGTTAATTAACGGAAAAATGAAAGGTGTAGCAACGAAGTATTTATCTAATTACCTGGCGTGGTTTAGGGAAAGTAAAGCAACGCTAGATAAACAACAAATATTAGTCGCGGCCTATGGGGGAAACAGCATTAGTGAACAGCGCCTTTAAGTTGGTGCTATTGGTTATCGCTAAAATATTCACGCAACAACAAAAAACTCATTGCAGTTATTAATAATAATCCCACCAGTAAATAGCCTGCCATTGTCATGTCAATATTCCATTTTTTTTGTTAATAGTTAATAATTGATAAGTTCAGTGTAGAACAGAACGTTGATATTGCCAGTTTTAGGCTATTTAACATTAACCCAAGCTGAATCTTCGACCTTAATCTTGGGTGGGTTGGTGCTTTTTAATAGTCCGAAATTGCCATGAGCAATGACCGCTGTAATCGTTGTTTTACCCGTTTTAATAGGCTGCAGAGTGGCTACCGTCTGATTAGTCTCAATAATGGCAACGTCAGGGCTACTCGATTGCCAAGTCACTAAAGCACTAAGGTCAACTTCATAAAAAGGCACTAAAGTCAGCCAATTGGCCTGGTTGTTATCGATGGCTGCATGCAAACTGGCTAAATCTTGGCTGTTTAAAGATCCTAAATCGATATAAATACCCCGTGCAACTAATTGCTGACTTTGGACGTTAACCTCGATCATATCGTGGGCTAAATTAAGCTCATTAAACGATGTTTGTTTGATATGATTTTTAACCACTTTCTTGACGTAATTCGCGTAGTCCTTTTTGGTATCAATATGGTCAAGATATGATTGGGATAATATGGTTAGCTTTACCAGTGACCAATCGGGTACTAATTGATAAAAGCCATTAACCCGTCTAAAGCGGCAAGCCTCAATATACTTTCCTTGTGTTACCGCCAATGAATTGGTCGGATTATAGTGTTGGTGATTAGCACTGCTACCTTTAACATACTTTGCTGTGGCGAGGTTACTGTCATGATGATTGTTGCAGCAGCTATTACACAGTTTAGGTTGATGCGGTTCACTGACCTGACCTACTGTTTTATTAATCAACTGTCCTGAGTTTGGATCATGGTGGATTTGGTTATTCCTGATCACTAAGGTGGCTGGTGTTTTAGCTAGCTCGGCTTGATACTTGAATTGGCAACGACAACTAATGGTTGAAAAATCCATTACCGAGTGGATGTTTTTGTCCTGGTCAAAAATAACCGTTTCAAATTGAGTGATAGCATTTTTATGGTTGCTGATAAGTTGTTGGGGCTTTGATGACACCATCGTAAAATATTGGGTTTGGCTACCAGAAAACTCGGTTAACTCAATTTCTGTTAACTCAAATGGGGCCATTGCAGGGATGTACTTGACGCTAGGTTTATCGATGGTGCCTAAATTTACGGTGGCACTGGTATTATCAAGGGCTGAGATCCGTGGCAAAATTTGACGCTGCTTTAGTTGTTGAGGCTGATTTTTAATATCAAGCCAAGTAACGATTACCGTGATACTTTTAGCATCTGGCATGGCGGGTGTCGGGACAATGCCAACATTGTTGTTTTGCCATTGCTGGGTTATTTTATTGTAATAGCGCGGGATAACACTCCAGCTACGGTTAAAGCGATGGTTGTTGACCGTGATAGGGTTTTCGAGGTCTTGACCCGATGACAATTGGGCGAAATTATTGTGGTAACTAAAAGCGTCAAACTGCTGTTGGACTAATTGCATCGCGATGGTTCGCGCGCTAGATTGATGACTCGAGTGAATAAAAACCTTTTGCAGCGTTACCACGCCAATAATACCGACCGAGGCGATGAATACGCCGATTAGCATTTCAATCAGTGAAAAACCTCGGTAAATTTTTGGTTGAACATTCATCCGTTAAAAATCCTTCCAGCTGCCAGGAAGGTATTCAATGGTGCTGTATTGCTCCATTTGGAGATCTTCCATTTTTGACAAAATGTCATGATTAAATCTAATCCCGAAATTAGCCCCAGAGAGCTCAATGTCTGCGTGTGATATTAAGGCCCCTTGAATTTGAGCATTGCCCCCTAACGTTACTTTGCTGCATTGGACCAATAGATTGGTAGCGCAAGACTTGGTATCCAATAAATAGACTAAGCCAAATAGTTGAGCGTTACCGTTAAGGATTAAGTCACCATCTTCAATAACTAGGATCACGGGTTGTTGTGGGCTTGAAATAACAGCGTTGACGTTTATTTTACAGTCGCCGCTGACCCAGACTAAGCCAGTGGTCGCATCATTGAGTTGATTACAATTGGTGAGTTGAGATTGCGCCAGTTGCTTAAGGGCCTGGTAGTTGTCACTGGGGATGCCAAAAGTATAATCGAGCAAATCGTTGGGGAAACTACCGCCGAGTGAGCGTCGGGGATCTTGGTAGAGGTCGCGGTTAATTTTGGTCTTGTTAGAATAAGCAAAAGCATGACAATCACCTTGGTCATATTCCTCAATTGCGCAGGTCGCGCCATTACCACTAACAGCGATACTACTGGCACTCCAAACCGACAGTGGCAGATCTAACTGAGCACCATGGGGATTGGCACCAATACTGAAATTACCACCAATGTTAATTTTTCCAGCGCTGGTAATCGTCGCATTAGGAATCGCTCGTAAAATAGCATGAAGCCACAATTTTTGCTCGAGCATCACCGTGCTTGAGCCATCGTCACTATAGCCTTGAGCGGCTAATTTTAGCACTAAGTCACTATGCCACATTGGTGAGTCAACGGGTAAGCCAGCTTGGAGTAAAGGGCTTATTTCAACCGTATATATTTGAGCGTCATTGACGATGCCATCATTGATCTGAGGCATGATTGATAGTTGTGCAATTGTTTGTAGTAAACCAGCCTCAGCATTTAACAACGCTTGATTTTTTCTTAACTGGGCATTAGCAATGCGAATATCGAGTAACTTGGTTTGAGCACTATATACTGCGCTGCCCAACGCTAAGACGAGCAACAACATCGCCATTACAATAGTAATGCCACCGTTAGTGCTGTTGATTTTTAGATTAGTGATAGCTAGCATTTTTCACCACCACACTTTGGTTGGTTGTTTGTGAAACACTGGGATCGGAAGTCAATGTTGCCCGAAAAGAAAACTCGACCTTAAATCTATCGCTATTGGCGGCTTGCGGTGGAAAAGTAAATAGTTGGCACTTGGCATTGGTGTCATCTGCTTGGCCACAAGCCTTGAAAGTAAGCTCACTAATAATCACAAAGTCAGGATCGGTTAACTTGCGCCAATAGCCCTGTTGACAAGTTTTAGCTAGCTGACGGACCTCAATCGCTTTATTTTTGAGCCGATAGCCCATGGCATCGCTGTTGTTGCCAAAATTATAGCGACCATCGTTGTCATGATCATAAGCGAAGGTGATACAGGAATTAGGATCCTCATTACCAAACTTGGCAATGACTAATGAACGAAAGGCCAGGTCACTGCAACCTTGGGCTGCGTTGGCGCATCGTGATAAGTTAATCGCCGTATTTGGTGTGGTGACGAGTTGTTCGGCATTGCTAACAAAGCCTGCGCGTTTTAAATCATCACTGATTATCGCGCTGATATTGGCGATTTCATCGGTTAACCGGGAGTATTTTATACTTTTGTTGTCGACACTAAAGCTAGTGATATAAATGGAAAACATCATCATCATGGTGCCAAGACTTAATGCCATGGCAATCATAAATTCAACCAAGCTAAAACCGCTATTATCCCCTGATTTTATGGACATACTGGATACCTTAAGCTGGTGTTGGTTGGTGAACAAATCCTGTCACGACCCATGGTGGCTCGAATCAGTCTAAGGTCTTTGTTATGCAGTGAAAAATTAACCGTACTGGCCGTCGAGCGACCACGGTCTGGTCGAATTGACACTGGATTACCGCTGAATTTATTATTCGTTGGTTATTCTCAACTAAACAGGAATCGGCGAGGTTACAATTACATTTCGGGTCACTGTCACTAAGCCCAACACACCATTGCTGGCTATTTTTTGAATCTATTTGATAAACCGCGTAGATCATGGTGTTTTGTTTGGCGGCTTGTGATTTGGCTAATTTAAACAGAAAATGAAGGTTATCACCTAAGCCATTGAGACGTTGGCGTTCAATGGTATCTTGAAATGATGGCGCCGCTAGGGTCAATGATATGGTGAGTAAAATCACCACAATAATTAGTTCGATTAAACTAAATCCCCCTTGAAGAAGAGAAGTTCCCTTTCTCATATATATCATCCCAATTAACCATGTGTTTGAAAAATTATATCCTATGATTTGAATTCGAGGATTAAAATATTGCAGAGAAAAGCTATGAAAAGCAGATTAGGTTTTAGTATCATCGAGTTAATGACAGTAGTAATTTTAATTGGTGTGTTAGCGGCAATTGCACTGCCAAGCTACCAATATGCCGTGCGTAAAAGTCGTCGCAGTGAGGCGCATCATGGCCTAATAAAAATGCAACTTGAACAAGAAAATTATCGGATGTTGAATGTAGTTTATGCGGACGATTTTGGCAGTGGGATCAATGATGTGAAAGCGCATTCGGCAAGCTATTATCAGATCGAAATAACCGATGATTCCGCAACAACATACACCCTAACCGCTAAGGCTATTACTGATAAACCGCAGGCCGGGGATACTGGATGTACCGAGATTACATTAAATCAAAATGGTGATAAAACACCAAGCCAGTGTTGGTAATAGGATCTATTTGGCTATGTTGCACTAAAGTGTTGCCATTAGAACAGCAAGTCGTCGTGAACCCGTCCATGGGGACTCTAGATCAGCATCCGTGCTGCTCAAGCTTGCTTTATCAAATACCAACACTTTCAATAAATTATGCCCTTAACTGCAGTTAAGGTGGACATAGTCGATATTATTAGTTAGTTAAACCTAATACTTGGTCAACGGTGCCTTGTGCTAGTGGGTGATAACCAGGGCGAGCCGTTTGGTAAACTTCTTTCGCCCAAGCTTTACCTTTAGGGCTGGTTGCCAATTGCTTATACAGTGGCACAATTAACTTGCGACGACCAATCTCAATTAAATAATCATCTAATTGGTCAAAGATAGCATCATAACCCGCGTGTAACGACAGTAAATACCACGCATGAGCAATCTCTTTGTTATTGCTGGTGGTTAGCTGATATGCGCTATCTAGGTCGCTCATGTTGTCGATGGCTAGGTCACGTGGCAAATTATTTAAGAAGTGAAGCCACTGGTGCACGGTCCAATCACCGGTTGGTAAATCTTGAGCACTAAGAGTGTTAGCGATAAATGCCTTAATTTGACCATCGATAATGGTAAAGACATCAGACACAGGATTTGGGGTGAAGCTTGGTAAACCTTCGCTATAAATCCATTCGTTGATTTCTTTTTCACTCACTTTGTCAGCATGCTTACTCAGTAGAGTCTCTTTTAAATATGCAACAAAAGTGGTGGTACCAATACTTTGGAATGCAAATTTCTTAAAGTAAGCTTTAATAAAGGTATCGAAGTTGTCACGACCGAGCTTTTGCTCAAGGTAGATTAAAAACAACTGACCTTTAGTGTAAGGAATACTTGAGAATGCCGCGTCAGGGTCACGACCCATTAAATCAACATATAACACAGTATCGCTGGTTGGTTTCATGGTTGCCACAAGTTCACGCAGATGTTGGGCATCGAGTGCCTGTTCCATTAGCGCGCGTTTACGACCAAATACTTCTTCCATAATGCGGTTTTCAACATATGAAGTAAAACCTTCGTTTAACCACAGATCGCGCCAGCTTTCATTGGTCACTAAGTTACCAGACCATGAGTGAGCAAGCTCGTGAGCAATTAAGTTAACCAGTGATTTGTCGCCGGCAATAATGGTTGGGGTGATAAATGATAAACGTGGGTTTTCCATTCCGCCGAATGGGAAACTTGGTGGCAGAATAAGTAGATCGTAACGACCCCACGCATAAGGACCAAACAACTTTTCAGT
>JABSRS010000084.1:4180-10587 GCA_013214885.1 Gammaproteobacteria bacterium | reverse complement strand
CTCATTCAGACGAACCGTGCCCATAAAGGCTGGCTAATTATTGGCTGGCTGAGTTTACTCATTCCTTTTGTTGCTCTTGCTTATTACAGCGTAGTTGCTGGTTGGACAATAGATTACACCGTAGCGTCTGTCATGAATCGCTTTGAGGGAATTAGCGCACAAGGCTCTAAAGATTACTTTAAGGATCTTGCTGGTTCCCCCGTTAAAACGGGAGCACTGTACCTTATTTTTATTGCATTTTCTGCATTTATCATTTCAAAAAGCCTGAAAAATGGGCTTGAAAAAAGTGTGAAGCTATTAATGCCGTTACTTTTCGTCATTCTCCTACTCTTAGTTTGTTACGCAGCATACGCTGGTGAGTTTGCACAAGGAGTCGCTTATTTATTCACACCTGATTTAAGTAAAATAACACCTGATGTTGTTTTAGCTGCAATGGGGCAAGCATTTTTTAGCTTGGGAATTGGTGCAGGCAGTGTAATGGCTTATGGTGGCTATTTATCTAAAGACATATCGATACCCTGCTCAGTACTTGTGGTCGCTTTTGCTGATACCAGTGTCGCATTATTGGCTGGTTTGGCCATTTTTCCTTTTGTTTTTGCATTTGCTCTTGAGCCATCCAGTGGTCCGGGGCTTATTTTTGAAACATTACCCATTGCTTTTGGGCAACTTCCCGGTGGGCAATGGGTTGGAATGTTATTCTTTTTCTTGCTTGCTGGTGCCGCAATAACAACAGCACTATCGATGTTAGAATGTTTAGTGCGTTTTTTAACCGACAGATATGAGATTAGCCGCATTAAGGCTACTGTTATAAGTGCTACTGGCAGCGCGACACTAGGATTAGGTGCTGCACTCTCATTTAATCTATTAAGTGAATTTAAACCCCTTAGTTTTATCGATATTTTCGCTAATAAGACCTTATTTGATCTAATGGATTATGCCGTTGCCAATATTATGATCCCGCTAAATGCCCTATTAATTGTTTTATTTTGTGGCTGGGTAATACCAACATCCATAGTCAAAAATCAATTTAGTATTAACGATTCCTCTCTGTTTTCACCTTGGTTAAATTTAATAAAATTTATAGCACCAATTGGAGTGATTGCGGTATTAGTTATCGGTCTTTAATAAATACTATCGAGAACCTACTTATTTTATCTGGCAATCAAATGGTTGCCATTTTTAGCTGCTAGCTATTACTTATTTCATATAACAGCTTAATATAAAATAGAGTTAAATATTTTTTCATAATTACCAAATTCACTACAAAATATCGAGTTAACACTAGGATAATGTTAATCCCGAGTGTTTTAGCATTTTCTTGTTATATTTCTTTTGTTATGGGGGGGGCTGGATAATTTATTTTTATATTATGTTGCAATGTCGTAATTTGAATACACGGTGTTTAACAAGTATACAAATTGACATCTTAAATTATTAACAATAGTTATAACATAATAATAATCATAACCCCTATCATTAGGGAGGAGTACAACGATGAGCTTGGTAAAAACTTCAAAACTTACAAATACACTGAATCCTATTGCAATGAGTGTTGCTTTAGCTATCGGTATTACTTCTTTACCTGTAATGGCTGCAGATGACGCACCAGAAGCCGTTAAAAGCGAGAAGCTAGCGGTAGAAACTATTACCGTTACTGCTCGTCATAAAGTTGAGAGCTTGCAAAGCACTCCTATTGCAGTGTCAACTTTTGGAGCAGATCAACTAAAAGAAGAACGTATCATTGGCCTTGAAGATATATCAAGTCGAGTTCCTGGTTTTCAAATGAATGCATATACTTCTGCTGAGCCTGAATTATTCATGCGCGGTATTGGTAGTGATATTGAAAGTGCTGGAGCTGGTGCAGCCATAGGCATGTATGTTGATGGCGTTTATATATCTCGAGGTACTGGTAGTGCAATGGATTTATTTGACCTTGAAAGCGTTGAGATTTTACGTGGTCCTCAAGGAACCCTTTACGGTAAAAATGTAGTTGGTGGAGCTATTAACTTCATTACAAAACGTCCAACAGATGGCGACGCAGAAGGCAGCGTGGAGCTAAGTATTGGTGATTATGGTTTGTTTGAATTAAAGGGCGTTGTCTCTGGAGGATTGAGTGAAAATGTTGCAGGTAAAGTCGCTATCACGAGCTCACAACGTGATGGTTATGGTAAAAATACTCATACAGGTAAAGATGCAGATTGGAGTGAGCGCTCATCAATTCGCGGTCAATTATTAATAATTCCATCAGATAGTACTGAGGTGTTAGTAACAGCTGCAACATCGACAGCTGAAGGTGCTCCTAGAATGAAGCACATTGCATATAGCCAGGGGCGTAATGCTAAATTTATAAGTAAAAACCCTCGTAACGATGCATCAAGTGTTGATAATACAGAAGAGGCTGATAGCTCAAGTTTTAGTATCCAAGTTGATACAGACTTTGATTCTGTAACCTTAACTTCCATATCGGCCTACCGTAGTAATGAATACGATATTTTTGAAAATGCTGCGGCTGGTCTAGTAGACCATTCACAAGTATTTGATCCTTGGGGCGACCCAGCAAATAACACCGTTGGCTCACCTGAAGAACTTGCAGCAATGCAACCTGATGATGCTTGGTTATCGCGTAAAGCTGAAGAGTCTAGTCAACTTTCTCAAGAGTTTCGTTTGTCAAGCACAGGTAATGATTCATTTAGCTGGATTGCTGGTGCTTTCTACATGATTGAAGATATTGAACGTGCCGAGGATGTAGATTACTGGTTTGATACTCAGTGGGGAACCACCACAGGCCGAGTATCTAATACCACTGATAGCAAAACCACCAGCGTTGCACTGTTCGGTCAAGCAACGTATGAGATTAACGAAAAACTATCGGTGACAGCAGGCCTTCGTTGGAGTGAAGATGAAAAAGAATTTAGCGGCACCGCATCTGGTCGTCGTTTTGATAATGGGGATACCCTTCATGAAGATATGAATGGTAATCGAGTAGAAAGTTACGCTTTTTCAACATCTCAAACTTGGGATGAATGGACCCCTAGTTTTAATATTGATTATCAGGCCACTGATGATATATTTTTCTATGGCTCTGTCGCAAAAGGCTATAAAGCAGGTGGTTTCAATGGCGAGGGTATGGAAAAAGAAGAAGAAGCAGTTGTTGCCTTTCGACCTGAGATTGCGTGGAATTATGAATTTGGTTTTAAAACACAATTTTTTGATGACCGCTTACGTTTGAATGGTGCTATTTTCTTCACAGAATATACCGATATTCAAAATCAAGTTTGGGTTGAAACAGGTAAAAACACCCCTGATAACTTGCAAGTATTTAACGGTAGTGGAGAAGCAAAAGGCTTTGAACTAGAAGCCACTGCCATATTTACTGAACACTTTAAGATGACAGGGAGTTACGGTTTACTACAAACCGAGTTTACTGAAGACTTTATCGTTGATGGTGTGAATTACAAGGGCAACGACATGCGTCGTACACCAAAAAATAGCTTGAGTTTAAGTGCTATTTTTGAATGGGAAATTGCAGATATAGGGGAGTCTAGCTTTAGGTTGAGCTACCAATACACAAGTGAGTTCTATTTCGACAATGATAATAATCCTTTAACGCAAGTTGATTCACAAACTAACTTAGATGCGGTTTGGATGTTACGCAGCTTTGAAGATACTTGGGCGGTTCAGGTATGGGCGAAGAATATTACAGATGAACTAAATACAGCATCTACAACCTTATATGCGGCATTTGATGACACTGTATATAACGCCTATAAGTCACCGCGTACCGTTGGTGTAACTGTTAGCTACAACTTCTAAATTAGTCACCATCTTTCTTTTGTCTCGTAGTCTAACTGCGGGACTTTTTTATTTTAATCTAGTAATCGTCTCATCGATTTGGGGCTAAGAGGAACGCTTAATGAAAAATTTACTAATCTCTTTCGTTATTACCATTTCATTAACGGCTAGTTTTGCAAAGGATTCCAATGCCGTTGCAAAACAAAGTTCAGTTCAGAGTTTAACCGTATGGAAAATACACCCTGGCAAACATGTTGAATTTATTAAATATATGCAAACATGGGAAGAGGTCTATAAGGTTATTGGACTACCAACAATGCAGTGGCACCGCAAAATTTCTGGTGATAGTTACGACTATGTATCGCTAAGTGCACCATTTAATTCAGCCAAAGAACATGAGATGGAGGTAGAAGGAAAAAAAAGAGGTTTACCTATTGGCTATAACTATACGATAAAACTCAATGAGTATGTTCAAAGCTATACGACAACCTATGTTGAAGGGCCACAATCGATGGCCACCCTTCTCTCTCAGGTTGATGAGAAAACATTAAAAAATTAGGTTGTTTTAGGGAGTTACACGGAGCTTGCTACAGATTTTTACCAGCATTAATGCCTACATCGTAGGCACATTCATTATATTAGTGAACCGTTTTTTATTGTGATGGCTCTATCGATAATCCAATGTATGGAACTCCTTTCCACGTATTTAGCTTCAAGCTGACTTTTTCGCTATTAGTTTGCCACAGGCTAGTTAGTCGGTATTGTGCATTGGCTGCTGATTGACAGCTTGCTATATCTCCCTCAGCAACTGTTTCTGATTGTCCAAACTGTTTAGTTGCGGCATCTTTAAAATACTTATATTGGCTTACACAGTTTTCATCAGTTACTTTAAATGACTTGTAATATAGTACATTAGATAACTTACCTTGCTGGTTAAACAAGAACTCCTGTTCAAACTCTTCATTGAATAACTCGCTTTTGTAAGTTAATCGATGAGCTTGAATTTCGACCAGTTTATTTGTTTGGCTGGCTTTAATTTGGTTAATATCGTGTTGCCAGTTTATTGAAAAATTTGGTTGATTGGCATGGGCTTGAAAAGAGACAAACCCCAAGGCTAAAATTTTAATAAGTTTCATGTTAGCTCCATATTAATACTAGGTGAAAGTGGTTGGATGAAACCTACCTTCCCATAGAACGCTATCACTGTCTTATAGTGATAGCGTGAGCTGCTCATTGCTTTTTATTATATCTAACTTAAAGTAATTCTTGCTCGGAATCTTGATACTTTTGTGTAATTACCTTTGCTTCTAAACGAAGTGCTTCTAATAAATACAACGCTGCTGGGGGCAGCTGCCGTTGGGCACGTAATGTGATACCAATGGCCCCTGGCTCGGTCATTAGCTTTAATGGAAGACGGCGAAGCAACCCTATTTCTTCATAAGACTTAACAACCTGCAGAGGCATAGCCGTTAACATGTCAGACTCTTTTAATAAGGTACGATTAGTTAATATTGACGTTGATTCAATTGAGTTGACCGGAACATTCAAGTTCTCACGGTGAAAGGCATCTTCAATCTCACGACGTAATAGTGTTTCAGGGGGAGGTAAAATCCATTCGGCATTTACAACATCCTTTAGTGTGAGATCGTCTTTGCCTTGTAGTGGGTGATCTGCCCGAGTTACGATCACGACGGGTTCGCGATAAAGAACCTCATTACGTAATCCGTCTTCTTCAGGAACCTCTGGAATACGACCAACCATTAAATCTAGATCGTCAATTTTAAGCGAGTCCGTTAAACGATCTATCGTACCTTCTTTGATGACAATAGAAACGTGAGGACGATCTTTTTTCAGTCTTGCAATTGCCTTTGGTAATAAAGTGGCACTTGCAGCTAAAAAGCTTCCAACAGCTACGCGACCAGATAAACCTCCTTGTAAAGAAGAAAGTTCTTCACTGGCATGTTTAACTTGGGACAATATTAACTTAGCGTGTTTAATTAATACATCACCATATAACGTTGGTGTGACTCCACGTGAAGATCGGTCAAACAGCTGAATTTCAAGAGCAGACTCTATATCACGAATAATTTTGGTGGCAGCTGGCTGGGCCATATTATGAATTTGTGCCGCTTTAAAAATATTACGTTGATCACCAACAGTGACCAAAAGACGTAAATATTTAAACTTCAAACGTGATACTAAATGGCGTTCTAAAACGATGGGATTCATACTTAATTTCCTGATCACAAATTAATGTTGGATATAACTTGCCATACCAAAGAGGGAAAGTATATGACTAAGTGATTTGATATATACTTTATACTATATCAGTGAGTGATGTTGTTATAGGGCGAGCTTGGATTAATCGACTCATTATAGTCAATATTACCTTTTTTAATGTTAGAAGGAGCAATCTATCCCGCCCATAATTTAGATAATTTCACAGACATCTTCAAAGTCAAATCGTGGCAATCGTTGAAATAGTTTTGTGGTGTCACCGTAACCAAGGCTGCATAGAAAGTTGCTTTTTATGTTGGTGCCTGAAAAAAATTCTTCATCGCAAGCTTCATTTTTAAAACCAGACATCGGTCCTATATCTAAACCCAAGGCACGCG
>JABSRS010000084.1:0-4170 GCA_013214885.1 Gammaproteobacteria bacterium | reverse complement strand
AAATGCTGTTGCTTTAGCATTTTCTGGGTTGTTGATAAATAAGTTTGCAGCATTAGGGTTATGTGGAAATAACCGAGGCATATGCTGATGGAAATCATTGTCATAACCTATGATAACAGTGACTGGAGCCGCTAAAACTTTATCAATATTAGCTGGCATCAACACGTTCTTTAGACGCTGCTTCGCTTCATCCGTTCTGATAAAAATAAATCGTGCGGGGCATGTATTCATACTTGTAGAGCCCATCTTCACAATATCAAACAACTCTTTTAATAGTTCATCACTAACCGGTTTGCCAGTCCAACCATTGTGACTACGTGCTTGTGTAAGGATCAATTCGATATGTTTTTTACTCAGTAGAGCAGGATCTCGCTTCAGTAAACTAGCGTTTTTTTGGGCGAGAGCAATGGCGGCTAACTGCTCAGAGGGAAATGTAAATTCGCTCATTATTTTTCCTTTTAATTGATAACGCAACAACACCATTGCGATGTCCTATTATAAAAAAAATATAACAGTATGCAATAACTATTATTTGTATACACAACCTCTTGATTGTATTCTTTAGTTGATTTTAATTTTCCAAGAGTGAAAAACATGCAGCAAATTTTAGATTTATTGCCTTTAATGGGCATGATGTTGGCAACAGGTGTAGTTGCTGGAGTTTTAGCCGGGTTATTGGGTGTAGGTGGTGGCATTGTTATTGTGCCTGTACTTGATACCGCATTGGGGTTTTATGGTGTAGATAGCGAAATTCGCATGCATGTTGCTGTTGCAACATCATTGGCTTGTATTGTATTAACTTCTATTTCGTCAACTAGAGCGCATCACTCAAAAGGCTCAGTTGATTTTTCCTTAGCTAAACGCTGGGGGCCTTTTATGTTGATTGGTTCATTGATTGGAACTGTCGGCGCATCTTATATTGATAGCTTTACGCTCTCTGCAATTTTTGGGATTGTGGCACTAGTGGTTGCACTAAAAATGTTATTACCTTTGGATAATTTGACCCTAAGTAAAGATGTGCCAAAAGGCTTGGCTATGCCTATACCGCCAATGATGATTGGAAGCCTTTCTAGCATGATGGGTATTGGCGGAGGCACTCTTAGCGTTCCAATTTTAACATTGTTAAATCAACCCATCCATAAAGCAGTAGGTACAGCAGCTCTATTTGGATTATTTATAAGCATCCCCGGTACAATCGGATTTATTATTTCTGGTTTTAATGATGTTCGAACCCCTGTTGGCAGTTTGGGTTACGTTAACCTCATCGGCTTTGCACTTATTTCACCAGTCACTGTTTTGTGTGCACCTATTGGCGCAAAAATAGCGTATAAACTATCTAAATATCAATTAAGTAAAGTGTTTGGCAGCTTTCTGTTAATCGTTGCTATCCGCATGCTTTATCGTGTATTTAGCGCATAACAGCTATATCAACATAAGTTAACAACCTAAAGTAGATATATAAAAAAGATTATGAGAAGTGACTGAGAATTTAGTCGAATACCATCGTGATATCACGCAGATTAATAACAATAAACAGTCAGTCGCATAAATAGTGACCAATGATGGAGAAGTAAAGATGACTCAATATGCATTAGCTACATTACAAGTTAACAACAAGAAAATTGCTGCCATGGTTTTAAATGACGCAAGCTTTGACTTATGTTCTGCCTACGCCAAACTGAGCGATAGTGAATTACCTTTGTGGGCACAATCAATTACCTGCGCTTTGAGTGACTGGGAAAATGTTGTTAACGATATTGCCGCTTTTGCAGTCGTATTGGTTCAAGCTTCAAAAAATGGTGATATACAAGCAATTGAAGGTGATATAACAACCCTAGTGCCATTCAAGCCAAGTGCAATTTTTGGCACCGCATCAAACTATCATGAACACGCTGCTGAAATGAATACGATTTTAGCCGCCAAGCCTGATAGCTCTCCTTATGTCTTTATGAAAGCAACCACGAGTGTCACAGGCTCTAATAGCAATGTAATTTTACCTCCCGAAACACAAAAACTTGATTGGGAAGTTGAGTTAGGTGTCGTGATTGGTAAAAGGGCACGCCGCGTTAAAAAAGAAGATGCACTTAATTATATTGCTGGATACACCGTGGTCAATGATATCTCTGCACGCGACCTTAATCACCGTACTGATTATCCTTTCAAGCATGACTGGTTCAGAGGAAAAAGCTGGGATACATTCTGCCCAATGGGCCCAGTATTTGTTCCTAAAAGTAATATTGAAGATCCACATAACATTGAGCTCGGATTAAGCCTTAATGGTAAGCAAATGCAAGATGGAAATACGAGTGAGCTAATTTGGAATGCGTTTGAACAAATTGAATACTTATCGAGTATTTTAACGCTTCAACCTGGAGACGTCATTATGACTGGTACTCCAGCGGGCGTTGGAAAAGGCATCGGATTATTTTTAAAAGATGGCGACGTACTAAAAGCATGGGCAAAAGGTATTGGTTCAATAACAAATACAATTAAAGCAGAGCAGCTTTAATAAAATCTAACCTTGTCGATCTACTTTAGCTGGAGATAAAAAATGTACACCCCGAAACCGACCAAATTAGGTCATTTAGTATTGAAAGTAAGAGATGTGCAAGCATCGGTTAAATTTTATCAAGAAGTTGTTGGATTAAGTGTGTCTGATTGGATTGATGACCGTATGGTATTTTTACGTGCTAGCAGTGATCATCATGATTTAGCATTACTACAACTACCACCAGATCAAATCAATCATCAAGATCCATTGCAGTCTCGTATTGAACATTTTTCTTATCACGTTGACTCAATCGATGAGATTAAAAAAATTGCTGACATGTTACAACAACGAGGCATCGAAATTGATCGTGGTATAGGGCGTCACGGCCCTGGTGATAATACTTTTATTGTTTTTAGAGATCCTGATGGCAACAATGTCGAGTTTTATTCTGACATGTTACAAATAACCGAGGCAGCACCTTATAAATCGTCAGTATGGAGTGGCCGTGAAATGTCTACATTTGATCAATGGAACCTTAAAGAGTTCCTCGTTGCACCACCTGAACGTATTAAAGCAATCATAAAATAATAAAAAAGGACAAAGAAATGGCATTTTTAGAAATTAATAACGATAACATTTACTTTGAAGTTCATGGCGCAGGTGAACCTCTTATATTACTACATGGCATGGGTGGAAATCATGCCACTTGGTATCAACAAACCGCTGTTTTTGCTAAGGGTTATCAAGTTATTGTGATTGACCAACGTGGTTTTGGTAACTCAACTGATACTGACAACCTTGGAAAAAGTGGATTTGTATCGGACTTAACTGCGGTATTGGATCATTTGAATATTGATAAAGTGGCATTACTTGGGCAGTCCATGGGCGCGGGTACTGCTATAACGTTTGCGGCTCAAAATCCTGAGCGGGTAAGTGCATTAATTATCGCGGACTCGTTACACGCGATTGAAGAATCCAAAGATGTTGCAGCCATCATGGACAAAGCTAGAAAAGAGACGGATGGTCTATCTCAAATTGAACGTGTTCTAGGTACAGAGACCATTGTGCGCAATCCAACTGCAGCTATGTTATATCAACAAATCAACAGCTTTAATGTCACTAATCGCAGCAATTTAATTGGGCAATATAGCAATAACAAAGTATTGCCTAGTACCCTAAGTGCATTGGGTGTTCCTGTTATGTTTATTGTTGGTCATGATGATGTCCTTTTTCCATTAAGTGCAGTTCGTTTAGTACAAGAGCAGGTTGAGGGCTCATTTATTATTGAGTTTGACAAATGTGGTCATTCGGCATTTTATGAGCGAGCTCAAGAGTTTAACGATAGTGTACTTAGTTTATTACAAATGGCAGGATTGGAGCCTATCCAAGACGCTCACAGTAATGCGTCGGGTTACGCCAAGGTTTGATTGAAACGAGTAAGCCAGTTGTCGGTATTTTTAAAAAGTTGGAATTATAATGAGCAAGAAAAACGTAGCACTACAAGTAATAGAAGCGTTAAGAGATTTAGGTGTAAAGCATGTCTTTGGTGTTCCAAGTGGCGGCTGGGTCGATTACATGGAGGCTTTACGCCAAACTGATGGTATTGAATTTATACTAACCACGCACGAAGGGGGCGCAGGATTTATGGCTGATGTCAGCGGGCGCTTATCAGGGACTGT
>JABSRS010000083.1:1935-10597 GCA_013214885.1 Gammaproteobacteria bacterium | reverse complement strand
ATAATCATTCCAACTTGAAGTAAATTAATTTACCACTGCAAGTACAGAGACTACTAATCCATATTTTAGACTAGCTAGTTCAACCATCGAATATCAAAATATTTTTGATAAACAAGCAATCAGTCGTGCTGACTACTCACGGAGACTCCATATGAGTGAAGCATTTACAAAGTCAATGGCGAGAAATATATTCTTTGGGGGAAGCCTTTTCTTCTTCCTAGTATTTGTCGGCTTGAATATTCATACCACGAGAGAACTTCCAGAACGTGATCACCGAGAAAACATCAATGCTGATGTCGTCCTTGGTAAGAAAGTTTGGGAAGATAATAATTGCATAGGTTGTCATACACTACTAGGTGAAGGTGCATATTTCGCTCCAGAACTTGGCAACGTGTATACCCGTTTCGGTAATTCTAAAGAAGCTATCAAAGGTTTCATCATGAGTCGCCCTGTTAACGGCATCCCAGGTCGTCGCTCTATGCCTCAATTTAACCTTACTCCAGAAGAACTTGAAGGAATTGCAGAATTCTTAAAGTGGACTTCGGAAGTAAACACAGCCAATTGGCCACCTAACATTCAAGGCTAAAGGAGCTTACGATGAAATTTCAATCTCAATCAGTAGCTAAGCCCTACTTTATCGCTGCCATCGCTCTGTTTGTCGGTCAGATTATCTTCGGTTTGGTGATGGGTTTACAATACGTTATCGGTGATTTCTTATTCCCAGCAATCCCATTTAACGTGGCTCGTATGGTTCACACCAATTTACTAATCATTTGGTTATTATTTGGTTTCATGGGTAGTGCTTACTATCTTATTCCTGAAGAGTCCGAAACAGAACTTTTTAGTCCTAAACTTGCGATTGCATTGTTTTGGATCTTCTTGGCGGCCGCGGTGCTAACCGTTATCGGTTACCTAGCGGTTCCTTATGCTACGCTTGCTCACATTACTGGTAATGATTACTTACCAACAATGGGACGAGAGTTCTTAGAGATGCCGACAATTACCAAAGTTGGTGTTGTTATTGTTTGCCTTGGTTTCCTATTTAATATCTGTATGACAGTATTAAAAGGTCGTAAGACAGCAATCTCTATGATCATGATCATGGGTCAAGTGGGTCTCGCTGTATTCTTCTTGTTCTCATTCTACAACCCAGAAAACCTTATCCTTGATAAAATCTTCTGGTGGTGGGTAGTACATCTATGGGTTGAAGGCGTTTGGGAACTAATCATGGGTTCAATCCTAGCATTCGTTCTAATCAAAACCACTGGTGTTGACCGTGAGATCATTGAAAAATGGTTATACATGATTATCGCTATGGCGTTGATCACTGGTATCTTAGGTACTGGTCACCATTACTTCTGGATCGGTACGCCTGAGTACTGGCAGATCATTGGTAGCGTGTTCTCTGCAATGGAACCTATTCCATTCTTCATGATGACTTTGTTTGCTTTCAACATGGTAAACCAGCGTCGTCGCGAACACCCTAACAAAGTAGCTGTTTTATGGGCATTAGGTACTGCTGTTATGGCATTCCTAGGCGCAGGTGTTTGGGGTTTCCTACACACGTTAGCGCCAGTTAACTACTTCACTCACGGTACGCAAATTACAGCAGCACACGGTCACATGGCCTTCTTCGGTGCTTACGTAATGATTGTGTTGACTATGATTTCATACTCAATGCCATTGATGCGCGGTCGTGCAGCAGCTAACTCTAAGAAAGCTCAAACGGTTGAAATGTGGTCTTTCTGGTTAATGACTGTTTCTATGGTTTTCATTACATTGTTCCTAACAGGTGCGGGTATCTTACAGATTTACCTTCAGCGTATGGGCGATAATCCTGAAAGTTTCATGGTTGTTCAACAAAAGATTGAGATATTCTACTGGTTGCGTGAAGCAGCAGGTGTGATGTTCTTCATTGGTCTATTGACTTACGTTACAAGTTTCTTCGTTAAAGGCGATGAAGCTAAGGCATAAGCATTAGTTCCAACTCAAAGGTGGCTCACTCAGAGCCACCTTTTTATTTCTCTCTCGTGTAGACGAGGATATTATGATCAAAACAGCATCCAAGATTCCTTTACCCGGCGACCTAGCCATGTGGGTTCTAATTCTGGCAGAGCTAAGTGTTTTTGCCTTGCTCTTTATTACCTATGCCGTTAGCCGGCAGTTAAACCCCGAATTATTTTTTAACGGTCAGCAGCTGCTCCACCCAATTGCTGGCAGTCTTATTACTATCGCCCTACTATCGGCGAGTTTTTTTGTTGCCCAAAGTGTTAATTTTTATCATCAAGTCAAACCACGATTAGCCGCTGCCTCGATGTGGTTAGCTATTCTTTGTGGCCTGGTGTATTTAGTGATCAAAAACTGGGAATACCAGCAACTTATCGAGCAAGGGATCGGTTTATCGACCGACAGTTTTTTTACTTATTATTATTTGCTCACCATTTTTCATATGTTTCACGTTATTTTAGGTTTGGGTTTGTTGACCTATGTCGCGATTAACCTGATGAAAGAAAATTGGCGTGAAGGCAACATTTTAGAAAGCATTTCAAGTTACTGGCATATGGTTGACTTGGTCTGGCTTATTTTATTTCCACTACTCTATTTAGTCCATTAAGGAGCAATATTATGTCTAAAAACGTCCTCCTTACTGGCATTTGGTTGGTTTTAATCGGGTTGACATTGATCGCTGTCATGGCGGGAGAGTCCTCACCCCATATATCATCTACCTTGCTGATAGTGATATTGGTTCTGGGCGCCATAAAAGCTCAGTTGCTTGTTGACCACTTTATGGGACTGCGACATGTTAGCGGTCCGTGGCGATTAGCATTATCGCTTTATAGCATTGTATTATTTACAATAATTTCACTTATTTACCTTTTTATATAGGTTGCAAAAAATGACTTCTACAATTCAAGATGCCCCTTTCTATCAGCCAATTGGCAATGAATGTGAGCTGTTCGAACATGCTTTTAAACATAAGTTACCCGTATTAATCAAGGGACCTACGGGTTGTGGTAAAACACGTTTCATTGCGTATATGGCTCATAAATTAAACTTGCCGCTGTATACGGTATCTTGTCATGACGATTTAACTGCCTCAGATCTGGTTGGTCGTCACTTAATCGCCGACAACTCAACAATTTGGAATGATGGACCGCTAACTCGAGCGGTTCGTAATGGCGGGATTTGCTATCTTGATGAAATTGTTGAGGCACGAAAAGATACCACAGTTGTAATCCACCCATTAACTGATGATCGCCGTATTTTACCAATCGATCGCACAGGGGAAACACTCCAAGCACCTGATGATTTCATGTTGATCGTTTCGTACAATCCAGGGTATACCAACATGATGAAAGGATTGAAACCTAGTACCCGTCAGCGCTTCATTTCGCTTTCATTTGATTATTTACCCGCTGCTCAAGAGCAGTTAGTGGTTGAGAAAGAAACGGGTGCTGATGCCCTATTAGCTCAACGCTTAGTTGCGCTTGCCAATGCTTTACGCAATCTAAAAGATCAAGATCTTGAAGAAATGCCGAGCACTCGTTTATTGGTCTACACTGCAACATTAATCATCGCTGGGTTTGATCACGTCGAAGCCTGCCGCGCTGGCCTCATTGAGCCATTAACCGATGAGCCAGAAACCATCAAGGCGTTAATGGAAGTTGTTTACGCTGTTTTTGGGTAAGGATTAAACTAATGGAAGATATTGTTGGCCAACTGTGGCATAAATTCATTTCAAAAGTTGCCTATAACGGCTACCCAGAACAACAAGTTGCTTTAGCCGATATCAGCAATTCGTTGGCGGTATTTTTTCGGGCAATGGGCGGTAACGGCGGCTTAAAAATAACCGAGGTCAATGCCTTTGAGCACGGGGCTAAGCAAAGTTTATTGCAAAAAATAGCAGGTAGTGGCACCCACATCGAGCTGGCGTGGCGCGATGAAGATACCTTAAGGCTACCAGCAGCTATTGATGTGTTACCCAATGTTGAGCAAAATCGCCAGCTTTACTTCTGGCTAGCAGCCCTTGCGAGTATTGATGATAAACCTTTCGAACATCTTAATTGGATTGGCGCAGCTCAAGCTAAAACGGTAGCGGTATTGTCACAGTACCCTGGCTTAAAAAAACGCTATTTTGAATTAGTGGCACTCATTATCCAGCATCGCCCTACTTTATCTAAGCTCAAAGAACGTGACTTGGCCGCCGAACAAGCAATACGCCAAGCACTACTTGAGCCTGGTTCAGTTGATCGATTACCGCTATCTCAACGGCCTCCAATGCCGGTGATGTTATGGTTAAACCCAAACCCTCCGACTAAAGCAAAAGCTAAAGAGGCCTCTGACGACGATGATAGTAGTAATGATGACGATCAATCAAGCTCGGGCAAGGTTAAACAAAGTAACAATCGAAAATATCAAGCAGAGCAGCAAGAAGAAGATTCAGAGCAGCAAAAGCCCAGCTTGTTAACAGTGCGTCATGAAACGGATTTGTTCACCCTGGCTGAAATGTTTAAGCTCGCTCGCAGCGAAGATGACGATGATGATTTAGACAATGCCAGTGAAATCGCCGATGATCTCGATTACTTAACGATTTCAAAAGATAACAAAACACGCGGCAGCCGCATAAAATTTGATCTCGATTTACCAGCAGCCAGTGATGACGATATTGCTTTGAGCGAAGGGAGCTTATTCCCTGAGTGGCATTATAAGAAAAACAAATTAATCAAAGACCATTGCTGTGTGATCCCGATGGTTAGTGGTCATGCCACCCCGACCCCTTTACCTGAAAACTTAACCCGCGCCGCACGTAAAGTCAGGCGTCAATTTGAAGCACTGCAAGCACAACGCCAATGGGTTCGTGGTTTAGAGGATGGTAGCGAAATAGACTTAGAAGCCTATATTAATTATTGTGGCGAGCGGGCAACGGGTCGATTAAGTGCGCAGCCGGCTCTTTATAAACACATGCTGCCAGGACATCGCGACCTTGCAACCTTGGTGCTAGCTGACTTATCACTATCAACCGAGGCTTCGCTTAGTGAGGAGACTCGAATTATTGATGTGATCCGTGATGCACTATTCCTGTTTAGTGAAAGCTTGTGTACCACGACTGACCAATTTGCGATCTATGGTTTTAGCTCCAAAAAGCGTCAAATGGTGCGATTCACCACCATTAAAGGCTTTAATGATAAATATGACAACCGAGTGCGAGGTCATATTAATGCAATCAGACCTGGATTGTTCACCCGAATGGGCGGCGCCATTCGTCAAGCGACCGAGATTTTACAAAAAAGACCCAATGCGCAAAAACTGTTATTGCTGATCACCGACGGTAAGCCAAACGATTTAGATCAGTACGAAGGCCGATACGGTATTGAAGATACTAAAGCCGCCATTATCGAAGCTAAACAAGCAGGGTTAATTCCGTTTTGCATCACCATTGACCGCGATGCTAAAGAATATCTGCCGTATTTATTTGGCAGTAAAGGTTATGCTCAAATTAAAGATATTCAGCAGTTACCAAGTGAGCTTCCGCTACTATACGCACAATTAACTGGGCTTTATTAAGCAAAAAAGGGTTCTAAGGTCTCAATGAGCATTAAATGACTTAGAACCTGTCATTTTTGTGAAATAATTGTTGCCAACAACGCCCTAGAAGGTTTAATTTATAACAAGGTGGAAAACTAGCACCTTATTACTAGTAGGATTGATATAATAATAAAAACATACTAACTTCTGCCGTTTGATTATTTTATGTTGTATAACAGGAAAGCTATTTATGCTTAATGAAAATTCATTAATTATTTCGTCAGATCGATCTGAAGTATCAATACGAATTCAGCCTCACGATACTGAAATAAAAGCAATTGAGATCACCCAGCTGATTGGCCGCAGTAAATTATCTGATTTAATTCAAATTGAACAAAACATCATTAGAGCAGCAGATTTGATTAATTTGGCCACTAAAGAAGTGGCCTTATCTCCTGATAACAAGCCAGGTCAAATCAAAGAAACAACACTTTTAGTGGCCCAGCGTGTCGATGCGAAACTGGAAATTGCATTCTCAGATGATAAAATGAAGGCTTATGCCGTCATTGCATCGAGCTATGGTGGACAACCGATTGGCTTTTCAGAACTGATGATCACGCTATCACAGCATAATCTCACACAAACGTTACATGATGATGGACTTGATGAGTTTCTAGAAAGTGCCAATGCTACGCCTCCTGGTACCCTGTCACGTTACCATATCATTTCAGGTACTCCCGCCATTGACGGTAAGGATTCAATATTTGAGTTTCTGGTTGAAACAATGGAAATTCGGGCAAAAAAACCGCAACAGCGCAGTAATGGCAAAGTTAACATGCACGAACTTGGTGATATATTAACCGTCAAACTTGGCGCGCCATTAATTAAACGCCATCAGCCCACCGCTGGAACAGCTGGACTAACCGTACTCGGAGAAAAAATAACACCAACACCAGGCCAATCTATCCCTTTTACGTTAGGTGAAGGAACGGAAATTAGTAAAGATGACGAGAATTTACTGGTAGCAAGTCGAGTTGGGATCCCCCGCTCGATACCTGACAGCTTAGTGATTGATGATGTATTAGTTATTGATAATGTCGATGTCGGCTTTGGTAACGTACGGTTTGAAGGTAGCGTGATGATCTCTGGTGATGTTTGCGATGGCTTGAAAGTTGTATCAGAAGGTAGTATCACCGTCGGTGACTCGGTCAGTTCAGCCATTCTTGAAGCCAAAGGCAACATTACGGTACAAAATGGTATTATTGGTAAACAAGGAAAATCAGATCAAGATGGCCACTCCTGTAAAATCATTGCTGGCGGTGACGTTAACGCCAAATTTATTCAATACTCAGAGGTTAGTGCCAATGATGTCGTTGCCCAAACTCACATATTACACAGTAATATTGCGAGTAAAACTAATGTTACCGTCTCGACAGCAACAGGCAATAAAGGGACCTTATTTGGTGGCAACATAACCGCTGGGGAAAAAATAACCGCGGTAGAGATCGGAGGTAACTCAGGCAGCCGAACCAATTTAACTATTGTTGGCGTACTACCCGATTTACGGGAACAACAAACAGCACTAGGCAAAACACTGCAAACTGAACATGGCTTGCTTAAACAATTGCTAACCGCGCATGAAAAAGTGGGTCAATTAGAGGCAGGGATCAAGAAAAAGCAACTGTTGCAGCAATTAAAACGTAATGTCGATAAAAAGATTGCGATTGTGGTTAAGATACAAGCCGATCAAAAAATTGTTGATGCCAATATTAGTGATTTTTTAGCCAAAGCTTCAATCAACTCATTACGCCAGATTCAACAGGGTGTTTTACTTGAGATTGATAATAAAAAGATGTTAACCAAACAACAATATAAAACCACGTCAACCAGAGTTAGCCAGGGGAAAATAATATTAGCCCCCGTTACCCATGAATAAAGATCCCAAGGATTTTCTACTTAATTTATTTAATAGCGCGATAGCAGCGGCGCACCCAAGTAATACCTTGGTCCAACACCTACCAAGTGATACATCAAGAGCTGCCATTGTCATCGGAGCGGGTAAAGCCGCAGCAGCAATGGCCACTCAATTAGAGCAACATTGGCAGGGCCCGTTGTCAGGATTGGTGGTGACACGATATGGTCATAGCGAACCCTGTCACCACATTGAAGTTATTGAGGCTGCTCACCCCATCCCCGATCAGATCGGTCAAGATGTTGCAACCAAAATGTTGGCTTTAATTAGTAATTTGTCCCCCGATGATTTAGTCATTTGTTTACTCTCTGGCGGTGGTTCGGCGTTATTATCCTTACCTTGCAGTGCCATCGATTTTCACCAAAAACAGCAGATCAACCGAGCCTTATTAGCATCGGGTGCACCAATCGATAAAATAAACTGCGTTCGTAAGCATTTATCAGCGATCAAGGGAGGCCGTTTAGCACAAGCTTGTTGGCCAGCGACGGTTCATACCTACGCCATATCAGATGTGCCAGGGGATATTCCCGATGTCATTGCGTCGGGACCTACCGTTGCAGACCCTACAACCTCAGCGCAGGCATTGGCAGTGCTCAAGCAATATAATATTGAAATATCAGATCAAACCACCACTTGGCTCAACAGCCCGCAATCAGAGACGTTAAAAACCGACCATCCCTGCTTTAGCAATAATAAATTTACCATCATTGCGAGCCCACAAATGATCCTCGATAGTGCCAAAATTGAAATCGAAGCGGCGGGTTATACCGCGCTTATTTTAGGTTCGACCATCGAGGGAGAAGCAAGAGAAGTAGCTAAAGTACATGGCGCGATTGCCCAACAAATTATTCAGTATCAGCAACCCGTTGCGCCGCCGTGCGTCATTTTATCGGGTGGTGAAACGACAGTGACGGTCAAAGGTAATGGCCGTGGCGGCCGCAATGCCGAATTTTTATTAAGCTTGGCCATTACCTTGGGTCCCAACAATCAGGTGTACGCATTAGCAGCAGATACCGACGGTATTGACGGCACCGAAGACAATGCGGGTTGTTTACTGACCCCTCTGACCTACCAAAATTCTCAACAGTTAGATTTACAACAGTATTTAGATAATAACGATGGCTACGGCTTTTTTTCTGCTACCAACGATTTGATTATCACTGG
>JABSRS010000083.1:0-1925 GCA_013214885.1 Gammaproteobacteria bacterium | reverse complement strand
CCCGCACCAATGTTAATGATTTTCGCGCCATTGTGATTTTGCCATCCAAAAGTTAGTAACTTGTTTCTGCTGGACTTGATACGTAACAATTGTTAATAGATAAGCCTAATATTTAACTGATTATTAATTGATTGTGGTTTAGAATAGCCGCAATTTTTTTAGCATGCCTATATAGGCAGAGTAACTCAGGGAAACATTATGTCAGTCATTAAATATTGCGCAGTTGTTGGGGCAGTACTTTTATCAACGTCAATTAGTGCCAAGCAACTTTGGAGCGATACTAGCTTTAGCCTACTTAAAGGTAGCAGTTACGAACTTGGCGACAGTGATAAGAGTGTTTTTACTTTAGAGCATGCCAGTGGCCACACTTGGGGTAGCACCTTTACTTTTGTTGACCGTTTGCATCACCACAACGATGACAACCATGAGCTTTACGGCGAAACAGGTCTTAACTACAACCTTCTCACCCCAACAGACAGCTACATTAAAGAGTTCTATGTGACTCCACAATGGGAATTTGGCTCTGATGCCAATGTTCAGTTCGACAACTTTTTAGTCGGTGTTGGTGTTAATTTGGCCGTTCCTGGTGCTAAGTTTTTTAACCTCAACGTTTACCGCCGTAATAACGATAACCTAAACAATAACAATCAGCTAACGGCTGCTTGGGCCTTCCCTTTTAGCAACGGTATTATTTATGATGGTTTTCTAGATATGGTGTCTAGTTTTGATAAAGCACCTGGCGTTGTTTCGGCATCAGGTTACAACTTTACCTCACAGCTTAAATACGATGTTGGTCAACACATGGGCGTTGAAGCTGGCAAACTATTTGTTGGTGTTGAGTACGTATACTGGAAAAACAAATACGGCGTTGACGGCGTCACAGAAAAAAATGCCAATTTGTTAATCAAGTGGCATTTATAATACCAATTCCACTAAAAAGGTGATCATTTTTCACGGTTAAAACAAATGATAACGGTGTTGTTTATTTCATATTTAGAACAACTAGATATGAAAATAAACGCCTTGTTCTAATTCGTTTTTCCTCGCTACAAAATAGATCACTTAAATAATGGAATTGGTATAAGCAGTTTTGATTACTTAATCAGACTGTTTAAGCCTTTGTCGACCGCAAAGACATCAGCTTGATCAAATCCGAGCGTACTATGAAAGTCTTTTGGCTTTAATTGATATTTCGCTCGAATTTTTTGCGCTTGAACGCTAGTCACCACCACGAAATACGTACTATCTTGGTTATTACTACCACGCCCTAAACCAACCAATTCAAATGAAACACTCCCTAACGAACTTAGATCAATTGATTTAATATCGGGGTATTCATATGGGTTTATCAGGGTGATATGAAAGCTGTGATGGTCGCGTTTTACCTGAGCGCCGCGGTAACGCTTAAAGGCTTTAGAGCCCAAGATAGATTCGAGTCGATTGAGATATGGTGTTAATGCCGATGTTGGGACGTCATAGCCAATATAAACTAAGCCAGCATTATCTTTTAGCAATTTAGGAGCCAAATCTAGAGTCACAGCATTCGCGGATACGCTGATAACAACGGATAATATCAGGCTCTTAATTATCTTTAACATATTAAGTTCTCATCATTTTTAAAAATTTAGTTTAAAACTGCGGCGCAGCCTTGTAAAATAAAGCCACGCTATATTATCTTATATATTTCATGACACAAGCTACTGCTCAAAATTCATCATCTTTCACCGTTGGGATCATTGGCGGCGGGATCGCTGGGTCTACTATTGCCTTGCATCTTGCTCAGTTGGGGATCAATGTTAGCTTAATTGAAAGCGGTCCGAGTTTAGTCAATGGACCCCCAATTTGCCACCTCCACGCGGGCGGCAATTTATATCGTGAGATATCTCAAGAGCAATGCCTGACATTGCTAAAGCAATCTATTGAGA
>JABSRS010000082.1:5083-10692 GCA_013214885.1 Gammaproteobacteria bacterium | reverse complement strand
AATGTTGGTTGCCTTTATTTTTTTCAATTTCTTTATTTAATGTTTCGAGAAAATACGCGCGGTTAGGCAGGCTGGTTAAAGCATCATGCGACGCTGAATATTTTAACTTTTGCTCAATTAAATGACGTTGTTCAATTTCCAGCTTGAGTGCTTGGGTTCGATGTTGAACTTTTTGTTCTAGCATCTCATGAGCAGCCTCTTTAAATTCTATGGCTTCACGTCGTTTGATCGCTGTGGTCACATGATGAGAGACATGTTTGAGAATCTGGGCATCAGTTTCACTAAAGATGATTTGCTCGTTATAACTTTGAACGACTAACACACCGATAGTTTCGCCTTGGCTAATGTGGGCTAGGCTCTCTTGTGTGACCATTGAGGTATAACTCTAACATTTGTTCTTTAGTGAGTAATATTGGTTTTGATTGTTTAATCACGTAATCGGTAAGACTATCACTAGCGGGTCTTGCGGTGCTGGCTTGTATTAAACTGGTATCGTCGAGTAGTTGATCGACATAATAAACAAACTCGATTTGTTGTTGATGGCGATCATATTTTGCGACATAAAAATTTGAGCAACTGAGTAATTGTCCGATGATGTTTCGTACTTGATCGTAAAAGCTTTCTACTGATAATTTCTTTGAGTTTAACTCGGAAATGTGCAGTAAAGATTCTTGTAATAACTCGCTATTTTCACGCTCACGGATTTGCTCTTTTAACTCGGCAGTGCGTAACTCTACCGCTTCCTGAAGTTGTTGATGATTCTTTTTATTATTAAGTGAAGCAACGATGTGGCGGGCACAAAATTGCAATAATTCTTGATCTTGTTGGCTATAACGAGTTTGTTCAGTATAACTTTGAACCGCAATGACCCCAACCGTCGTACCATCTTGAATTAATGGCACGCCTAACCAATCAACCCCTATCGTTCCGCAAGGCTTGATAACCTTGTCATTGACCATTTGCTTGAAGGTTTCAGGCGTTGCCAGCAAAGGCTGTCCTGAATTGATAATGTGTGCAGTGAGCGTGCCACCAAAATCTTCAATTGCAATGCGGTTAAGAGGTTTTAGATCACGTTGGTCAACCATATAGATAAATTCTAAATGTTGGTCATCAGGATTAAATTGGACAATATAAAAGTTATCTGCATTGATTAAACTTTTGATGATCAGATGAATTTGTTGATATAGCGTGTCGATGTCAACTAATTCAGCAGATAATTGTGCAATTTTTAACAGTGCTAAATGAAATTTGTTTAGTTTTTGATATTTGTCATTTAATTCATTTAGTGAGTTTGTTAATTGGTTCTTTTCTACTAAATGATCACAGCATGATCCGACAACGTCCATTTAAAAACCGCCTTAAAAAATGACATATATAAAGTACTACTAAATGTTGATCACAGGACAATAACACATATAAAACTATTAGGCTATGGTGGCTTGTCGGCTAAATTAACATTGTCTTAGATATAAAAAAACCGCGAATTAACGCGGTTTTTTTTAGCATAAATGATCAAGCATCATTAACTTTTTGCTGCTGCAATCGCCTGATTAAAGGTTTTACTTGGACGCATGATTTTCTTCACTGCATCACGGTTCGGGTGGTAATAACCGCCAGGTACTGTAGCGCGACCTTGAACCGCACTCATTTCACCAATAATTTTTTGCTCGTTATCGCTAAGAGTTTGCGCAAAGTCTGCAAACTTAGCTGCAAGGTCGGTATCTTCTGTTTGTGCTGCAACTTCTTGAGCCCAGTAAAGTGCTAGATAGAAGTGCGAACCACGGTTATCTAATTCACCAGTTTTACGTGAAGGAGACTTGTTATTTTGAAGCAGGGTAGTGGTAGCATCATTTAACGTTTTAGCCAAAATAGTGGCTTGAGTGTTAGATTGCTTTAAACCCATGTCTTCTAGAGATACCGCAATTGCCATGAATTCACCCAGTGAATCCCAACGTAAGTGGTTTTCTTCAACAACTTGCTGCACGTGACGCGGTGCAGAACCACCAGCACCCGTTTCATACATACCACCGCCAGTTAACATTGGTACGATAGAAAGCATTTTAGCCGATGTGCCAAGCTCCATGATTGGGAATAAATCAGTTAGGTAATCACGTAAAACGTTACCCGTTACTGAAATAGTATCAAGGCCGCGACGCTGACGCTCCATTGAAACACGGATTGCTTGGTTGTAATCCATTTTTGAAATACTTAAACCAGTTGTGTCATGCTCTTGCAGATATTTGTCAACTTTAATCATTAACTGCATATCGTGGGCACGTTCTGGGTCTAACCAGAAAATAGCAGGGGTGTTAGAGTTACGAGCACGTGTTACGCCAAGTTTAACCCAATCACGTACTGGAGCATCTTTTGTTTGACATGCACGCCAGATGTCGCCAGTCTCAACATTATGTTCAGTCAGTACTACACCGTCAGTAGTCACGATGCGCATAACGCCATCACATTCCATTTCGAATGTTTTATCGTGCGAACCGTATTCTTCTGCTTTCTTCGCCATTAGACCAACGTTAGGCACTGTGCCCATCGTGGTTGGATCAAATGCACCGTGAGTCTTACAGAAATCAATCATTTCTTGGTAAATACGGGCATACGTACTTTCAGGCATGATTGCTTTAGTGTCTTTAGGCTTACCGTCAGCACCCCACATTTTACCAGAGTTACGGATCATTGCTGGCATAGAAGCATCAACAATCACGTCACTAGGTTCGTGAAGATTTGAAACACCTTTAACTGAATCAACCATCGCCATTTCTGGACGTGTTAAGTAACACGCTTGAATGTCACGTTCAATTTCTTCACGCTTAGTACGTGGCAGAGTTTGAATTTTGTCATAGATGTTACCCAATCCAAGATTAGGATTAACTTTTAGCTCGGTAAATATTTCGGCATGCTTTACAAACACATCACGGTAGAAAACTTTAACCGCGTGGCCAAAAACAATCGGGTGTGAAACTTTCATCATGGTGGCTTTAAGGTGGAGTGACCACATTACACCAGTGTCTTTACAATCTTGCAGGGTCTTTTCGAAAAACGCATCAAGAGCTTTGCTACTCATGAACATGCCGTCGATGATTTCGTCTTTTTCAAGTGATAATTCTTTCATCACTTTAACTTGGCCACCAGTAGGGGTGAACTCAATACGAATATCAGTCGCTTCATCTACGGTAGTTGATTGCTCACTTGAGAAGAAATCGCCTTCGCGCATAAAGTCAGCGTGGGTACGTGAAGCTTGGCTCCATTTGCCCATTGAGTGAGGGAACTTCTTAACATATGCCTTAACCGCTGGTGGTGCACGGCGATCAGAGTTACCTTCGCGTAATACTGGGTTTACTGCACTGCCTTGAATTTTAGAATAACGGGCAGCGGCATCTTTTTCTGCGTCAGTACTTGGGTTTAATTCTAAATTAGGAATTTGGAAACCTTGAGCTTGTAGCTCTTTGATACAATCAACTAACTGAGGTATCGATGCACTGATGTTTGGCAATTTAATAATGTTTGCATCAGGATCTTGAGTTAATTGCCCCAGAAATTTCAAACCATCTTCAACTTGTTGCTGCGCCGTTAACCCTTCAGGGAAGGCAGCAAGAATACGCGCACCAAGTGAAATATCACTTAAAACAACATTGATACCAGCGGCAGATGTAAAGGTACGTAAGATAGGTAGTAATGAACAAGTCGCTAATGAAGGAGCTTCATCTGTTAGCGTGTAATAAATCGTATTCTTATTAGACATTTTATATCCCTAAAATTTCAGTAAAAACGCAATGAATTAAACTAAAGTCACTTTTGGTTAACTTTATTCCAGCATTTAAATCATCGAATGAAACATTTTATAAACGTGTGCGATAGTATACCCAAATATTATGGATACAAAAGTGCTACTAGCGGTTTTATTAACGCCTATCGACTAAAGTTTGTCTTAAAACAGCCAAATTGAATGAATATCGCACAACTGTGTTTTAACCTGTTACCTGATCTTGACAAATTTACAGGCACAATAATAGAAAAGACGCTAACACTTACTGATCTTGATCAGTAATCGAATTAACCGATAAACTTAATATTGTATTACGATGTATTGTTTTAATAATAATCAAAACTGTCTATTATGACCATCAGAACTATGAAGTTTCTGCATAATATTATTCGTTATAGGGATATAAATGATTTATAAAATTATTTTTGTGTTGCTCGCCCCATTGGTTGCTTTACAGGGGATGTATGTCCGTAGAGTCGCCATTAAGCTTAGTGAGCCTACTGGTGAAAGATCAGGCAAAGATGGCCAAGGAACCGCATTACGTTTATTAATTGTCGGGGATTCTGCGGCCGCAGGTGTCGGAGTGACCACTCAAAAACACGCACTCCTTGGAAACTTAGTCAGTCAATTGAGTAATCATTATGAGTTAACTTGGCAACTAATTGCCAAGTCAGGAAAGCATAGCGGTCAATGTCATGATCGACTTCATCGCCAGCACAACGGTGAGGTCGATGTTGTTGTGGTTTCTCTTGGCGTTAATGATGTCCTAAGTAATATCAACACTAAGCAGTGGCTAGTCAGACAGCGTCGGTTGATCACATTGTTAAAGGATCAATTTGGCGCAAAAAAAATAATATTAACCAAAATCCCGCCAATGGAGCGATTTTCATTGTTGCCACAACCCTTAAGGTGGTTGTTGGGCCAGCGTTGCAAGGAGTTTAACTTGGCATTAGCGAAAGAAATTGCCAAGGATCCAATGTTGATCCATTTGGATCTTAGCGCGATAACCACCAACGAACTTGCTAGTGATGGCTTTCACCCAAATCAGACTCTATATCGTTATTGGGCTCAAGCCGTCGCCAGTCAAATTAATATTAACTTCAAGCCAGATTAGTCTTATTGTTTGGATGCGAAGTACAGGTCTTTCATCAATGAATATATGAATAAAAGCGGTGACAAACGCCATTGCTGCAGCAAAGGCGAATGCACCTGCAATGGGCTGAGATAAGCCCCAGCACGAAACCATTATTCATTTGGGGCTCTGGTGTAGCCAGTCACGGACCAACTTGGGACGCTGGGTTTTAAATTTGTATCTCGCTAACGCGCAAAATCGAGATACATAAAGCTTGATTAATTATATCGGAATGTTCAATTTACCATGATATTTTCTCATATATTCACTGTCATTCTTGTTGGATGTGTCTATACCCAAGATTTTAATATTTATTTCGTAGCACGTTTATTGGCGTAATAACGTAACCTCAACACACGGTCTTGCACAGTTTATTTTTTCGTGTTGCACACTTTGTCATAATGTTATTCTCAAGCGGCTGATATTAATTAGTTATTGTTTACCACGTCTTCGAAAGTGTGCAAAGGGTTTTGAGATAACGAGCATGCTCACTTTCTTTTTTAAAAATACTTGCAATCTCACTACTAACGTATTAATTTAATTTTATTAATTACTGTGGATGCTGACTTTTCTAAAGCTAGATAACGAGCATGCCGAGTATACAAATGTTATGTTTATTTCAAGTCGTTCAGCATCAGTTTGCCAAATAAATATGAATACTAAGGAGAGTATCTTGTTTCCCAATAGTGACTCAAAAATCAA
>JABSRS010000082.1:0-5073 GCA_013214885.1 Gammaproteobacteria bacterium | reverse complement strand
TATACCTTACTCAAAAGTTAAAACAGAGAGGCTAGGCTTGCTCCTGATTGCAGCAAGAGTTATAACCTTAATAGGTTTCCTTTGTTTAATTATTTCTCTTCTAACCATTGTTGGCTTGTTTGCCGAAATGGGGAGCAATGAACTCGCTAAAGGCATAAAAATATCATCTCTTGGGGTGGTTTTTCATCGCTCGCAATCGTAATCGGAGTTTGGGGTTTCATTTCATGTCTGGCGTCATTGTTGGTTGGTGGCTTTGCTGCATCAATTGTTGCAATTGAAGGTCATTTATCGACGATAGCTTATAACAAGAACCTCAAATCCGACAGCTAACACTGTCGCATTTTTTGCAATAAAACAAGGACGCAAAAACCTGCACCAGCGTTCTCTGCGGTTTAGGTTGGCGTTATACAATTTCAAAAGTTGTGAGTGAGCCATGAAAAAACACTATTTGATAGTAATTTTTATATTCGGATTAGCAGGTTGTGTAAATACCTCAGGTCTTCAGCCCCTAATTGAAATTGGTAAGTTAGTATCGAATATTGCTGAAGAAAATGAAAAAACAAAAAATTGTGAACATTCCCGTAAACAAGATAGAATCGATTGCCTCAAAGCGAAACAAGATATAGTTGACGCTTTGAATCAATCGATTGAAAATGCCAAGAAATATTAATTGTATAACAAATAAGAATAGGTGTCGCGTAGCCGACACCTTATTCGGGTGTTGGACAAGCCCGTAGCCCCACTTATATAGTAAATTGTGAATTTTGTTTTGATGGGTACTCGACCTGCGGATGATCTCAGGCCGAGTGGTGTTAGGACATCAAGCTTGGTCGCTTAATATCAATGAGTTATATCTTTTGTCATAAATTACTAAACCCTCTACTGATGTGGTTCTCTACTTCATTCACCACTAACTATCGCCATTATCCTTATTATATTTACCGCTAATAAATTCTAAATCGTTAACGTAACTCTGACGCATGACATGTTTTGTTGGCAACACGGGCATGGGCGTATTGCTATGCGCTTCTGGATTTTTTTTGGTGCTAGCCAGTTTGGTGACCGACAAAAAATAATCATGATTTTAAAGAGTGTGGCTTTGGCATTGCCGCGTAAAAACCCATAATCACGCACCCGTTGAAGTCCCTTGGGTAACACGTGCTGTAAAATCAGCAGCAAGAATTTCAAGGTAGGTAGGTTTCTGTATTTTGTTGTTTTGGTTTCGCTGTCTTGATATTTAAAGATTACCTGGCCATTGCTGGTGCTAATGATGTCTTTATCACTGATGACGCCGCGATAAAGATAACGGGATAAATATTTAAGGGCTGGCAGTCCGTAGCCAACTTTTTTGCAATGGACAACCCATTGAGTTGGCATTTTATGACGATGATAATGAGGTAAAGATAAAGAGTCATGCTGCGTAATTGCCTCTAATATTCGCGCTCGCCAAACGCGTGCCAGGGCTTGTTGATGAAACAAATATTCCGGGGAGCCAGTGCGCCAAGTGTTGTTAATTTTATCGAATGCGCCACAGGGGACAATCATGTGGATGTGAGGATGTATTTCTCGCTGTCGATTGTGCGTGTGCAACACGCTAGTAAATCCGATTTCACCTTTTTTATTCCGCTGGCCAAAATCTTTCATCGCCGATGACGACACTTGAAACATCATTTGGTATAACGCTTTTGCGTTGTGTTTCACTAACCCTCGCAGTTCAAAGGGCAAGGTAAACGTCACCATAAAATATCGCACGGGTAATAGTTTTTGTTGTTGGCGCGCCAACCAATCACGTGTTGTGGTGTGCTGACATTGTGGGCAATGACGGTTACCACACGATAATGCTTGCGAACCTTGATAATCACAATGCCCGCAGGACCAGTGTGCCAAGCGTTTGTTGTTGTTTTTACACGATAACATCGCGTACACGGCCTGGCGTTTGTCGGGTGATAATTGGTCGCCATGCTTGGAAAATAAATCATCTTTATGCTCACGCAGGAGTTCAATAAATTGGTTAATTGGTTAATCTCCCACGTGAGCGTTAACGCATCGGTTAGTTGATTAAGCGCATCAACAGAATTACCCACGCTGACGGCCGTTAAATGCGTATATTTAGCCGTCGTGTTGAGGCTGGCATGACCGAGCAATGATTGAAGTGAACGCAAATCGAGTCCTTGCTCAAGCAAGTGAGTCGCGAAACAATGGCGAAGTGAGTGAGGGCTAATGTTTTTATTGATCCCACAATCACGCATGACTAGTTTAATCGCTTTTTGAACACCCCCTTTACCATCGCGAATATGCATCTGCATAAGTGTTGAATCGATATCAAAAATGGTTAAATTTAACCCCTCACTGAGCCTAAGTCCCATGGAATATAGGATTAAGAAGAACACTTGGTATCGTTGTTTATTGGTGTTGCTAATTAATTGCGCGACCTCTAATGGCGACAAAATGTCGGGCAGCCGTTTGACTTGAGGAGGCTTAACAATACTGAGCCACTCCCATTGTTTATTGAGGGTGTGGCGATAAAAGAATTGCAAGCCATTGCGATCAAGTTTGATGGTGCTCCAAGAATGCGTTTGGATCAGTGCATGAAAGTAATTTTTTAAATCTTGCGTGGTTAATGTGTCAGGGGTTTTATCAAAAAAATCAGTGATACGGCGTACGGCACGTGCATAAGCATCTATTGTGGAGGGACGCATCCCTTGCAAGCGAAGATTAATAAGGTGTTGTTGGTAAAGTACGTTAAAGTGTTGTTGTTCAACGTTATTCATATTGGTATACTCCATTAAAGCCATCGTGTGGTGGTGTTAATGAAGTATGGTTGAGCTAAATCTCTGCCGCGTAGCGGCTTCGTTCAACAAGCCACTCAAGCAGGACTTTTAACAGTTGGTTAGGTTCCGTTTCGCTCCACATTTTAACCAACAATTAAAAGCCTCTTAGTGGGGCGTTAGCACTCAATATGCGTAATTCGATAATTTTAATCATACTATTAATATGGACGATAAATGTGGTAACAAATACATTTACTTATGACATTCAACAAGCTGGATATGATTTTGAACAATATGATTTAAAGGGCGAAGCTACATATTCCATTTTTGTGAAGGAGTTCAGAGCTTACCCTTGGGTAGATCAGGTTGGTCTTCCTAATGAGGGAACAGAACCGACAATATCTGTTAAAAACAGAGCCATAGATACCGACCTATTTGTTTCAGTAGTTGGCAATCCTGATGAGTTTGCTTACTTAATCGGAATAGTGAAACCAAAGAAAATAAAGTCATTTTTTGGGTTAGGTAAAATGAAAGAAGTTAGGTGGGTAACTATTTATGTAACAGAGCAATCGAGTGATGTAGAAGATACTTTTAATTTATTCTTTAACATGCAGCTTAATAAGCTAGATTCTAATTTGAAAGAATTACCTATATTTTTAGAGCAAGAGGCTGCAAACTAAATAGTGCTAATCGGGTAGCCGGAGGTCTCTAACCTCCAGCCCCCACACCACCCATCGTGCGGGTCCGCAATGGGCGGTTCATCTTCCGTAATGAATATTAATCCACGTTTCTCTCAATGATACTAACCCCTGTCGTTCTAAAAACTGATTACTTATCGCTATGTTTATTCCTTTTGTTTTAGAACTACGGCATGGTCCTTTGCTGGTTATGCCGCAGGAAATAGCAAGATACTCGCTAACGCCAAGTTTGATTAAGCTTCTTACTTTTGTCCTCGGTTTTCGCCATTGTCGCCAGTAGCACATGCGCAATCGGCGACGGATCCAACTATCGATATCTACCGTCCATTGGTACGCGTTGGCAATGAGAAAATAATTGCCCCAGCCACGTAAAAACTGATTAAGTTTGTAAATTTGCACTTTCATTGCAATGCCCCAATTGCGATTAGTTAACGCTTTCACTTTGGCTTTAAATAATGTCAAAGCCTTGTCGTGAATTTGTAACTGCCCACGTTGGAACGTAAAACCGAGGAATTTTGAACCAGACACAGGTCCAACCCGGCTTTTCTTTTCATTGATAACCAGTTTTAACCGTTTGCTGATAAAGTGACTAACGTCGGCTTTTACTTGTTTACCGACTGTTTTAGATTTAACCAATATAATGATGTCATCTGCATAGCGGGCAAAATGTAATCCTTTGTTGGTGAGCTTTGTATCCAGTTTATCTAATAATATATTTGATAAGATGGGTGACCGTGGACCACCTTGGGGAACGCCTTTATTTGATGGCAACCAAAGACCTGTCTCTGTTTCTGCAATACCTGCGCGTAAGTATTTACCGAGCAAGTGCATTAACGCTTTGTCTTTGATTTTGTTACCGACTAGGCTCATTAGTAAGTCATGATTGACCTCGTCAAAGAACTTTGAAATGTCAATATCGACAGCCGTTTTGTAGCCTTGTTTAATACCAGCTTGAACATGACTGACCGCCTGACTTGCTCGCTTACCTCGTCGATATCCATAGCTAAAAGGCGAAAACGTTGGTTCAAAGTAGGGATTAATTATCTGACTAATCGCTTGCTGGATAACCCGGTCCATAACAGCAGGGATCCCCAGCAATCGTTCGCCGCCATCCGGTTTGGGAATAATTACCCGTTTTACCAGCAGTGGTTGGTAATTGCCCTCGTTCAACTTGGCTTTAAGCCCTTGCCAGTGTGAATTAACAAAGGGCTCAAATTCTTCAATGCTCATGTTATCAATGCCAGGGGAGCCTTTGTTGGCTTTTACATGCCGCCAAGCCTCACCCATGTTCTGATCGCTAAGCATTTGGATCATTAGTGGATATTCATTTAAGGGTTGGTTCATATCACAACGCTGGTTCGCACTGTCACAACATGGTGCTCTGTGTGTTTGCAAGTTCAATATGATGTCTCCTTTGGTTAAGATGTTCAGGCCTTCACCATATCCTGCCCATTACGGCAGGCATTGGGCTACTATGCCGTCTGCTGACTTCTGCTTAATCACATGCCAAGTTACCCTGACACACGCTATCGGTTTTCATCTGGTTCGCTCTTTTGGGTCGATGACACCCAAAAGCCAAGGCACTTGTAGACCAGAGCCTTACT
>JABSRS010000081.1 GCA_013214885.1 Gammaproteobacteria bacterium | reverse complement strand
ACTGCCTAGTTTAACAAACAATTAGTGTAAATTTAGCTTAGTGCCGCAGCGAAAATAGATGTCGAGACATGGCAGTGAGAACGAGACATGTCACCGATATTGTAAAATATTTATCCACTTTTCACCCACGGCTAATCAAGAATAAGCCTTATCTTCGCTCCAGCGTTGATTCAACCACAACGCAAATAGAATAATTGCGCCGCCAATGCTTAGGCGAACAATATCGGCGTCGCGATTCCAAATCACGATATTAACGATTAAGCCCGCCGGGACTAATGCATTATTCATTACTGCTAGGGTGCCAGAGCTAACGAGGGTCGCGCCTTTATTCCAGGCGAAATAGCCAAGGCTGGAGGCGATAATGCCTAAATACACTAATATTCCCCACTGGGTATTATTGGTTGGTAGCTGACTGCTATCGCCAAATAAGCCATACATTGGTAACGCCACCGCCAGCGCGCCTAAATAAAACAAACCGAAAATGCTGAGCTGGTTAATGTCGTTTGGTTGTTGTTCGATAATCTGTTTATAAGCAACCTGACCGATTGCAAAACTTAAGTTAGCGCCTTGGACAATCAAAAATCCAGTAATAAAGCCACTGTTGACCCCTTGATATTTAATACATATCGCACCTATTACCGCAATGCTGGCGCACAGTAAGGATTTTGAGGTAAAACGGCGCTGACCAAAGTCATAAAGTAAGGTGACATAAATAGGGGTTAATACCGTGAATAGTAAAACTTCGGGCACGGTTAAATAAAGAAATGATTGGTAGTAAAAGCAGTACATTAGCCCGAGCTGAAACGCACCAACACCGGCTATTTGTAGCGCAAACTTTACACTGACATTTTTAAGACGTAAAAAGGGTAAAAAAACCAGTCCGGCTAGGGCAATTCGGGTTGCTGCCGAAAACCAAGGGTCTACTTGTCCGGCGAGATAAACGCCAATTAAACTAAATGAAAAGGCCCACAACAGGGTAACTGCGCTTAAATATTTCATAATACTCGATGATTCAGGGATTAAAATTGTTGAGGACAATAAAAACTATGTTCCGCCCATTTTTTTCATTAGCTCGAACTGTATGCCAGTTTCTATTAATTTGTTAATCATTTCATCTCGTGTGAGCTCGCTTTCATATGCTAAGTTAGTCGCTTTTGAGAGCAATTCTGTGTGTATTATAACGGGTTCATTTGATGATTGAATCGTGCTTTTTGAATAATAAAGTATAAAATCACAAACCTTTTGACTGTGTTTACGAAAAGCTTCTCTGTTTGTTGCTATATAACCACTTTGAGTGTCGTAAACTTTTTGCGTATGAAATACTAAGCGCTTAATTGTTGTTGAGTTAATGCCACATTCTTCAGCGTAAGTCTGAAATGTTTTTCTGTAAATCCCGCACGTATATCGCTTATTGTTACCAACAAGTTTTTGTAAGATATCAATATATATAGTAGGGTTTTGGTTTATGTGAGTAGTCATTTTATTTATTGGAAACACATATTTTGACTGGAAATTATAACTCTTTAAGCTTTGTAGTACCTTAACGGCTTCTGAATTTAAAGGAAATCTATATATTTCATCAGCCCCCTTTAGATTTTTTATTGCATCTGAATCATCCCAAGTTGCATCTTTTAGATCATCAGTTAGCTGTCTCCATTTTAGCTTGCATGTCTCTTCCAGTCGCCAGCCGGTGAAAAACATCAGTCTAAAAAAATGACTACAAACAACAGCAGCGGTAGTTGTTTTATACTTAAATTTAATTCCGTCTTTGTAGAATTCAAGCGCTTCAAGCGCATCTAGTACACATTTAAGATCGTCGGTATCTATGCATTCTCTTTTTCTGCGAGACTGTCCATTATTTACTTTCCACGATTTTTCTACATTTAAAACTTCAACAGGATTGTGCTTTATAAATCCGGTGTTGTCAGCTTCGTTAATGTGTCGTTTTCTAGCGTTATTGTACAAAGCAAGAATTAGATGCATTGTTTTATCTGACATAAATTCTGTATGCTTTACTGCAATTCTGTCGTGCTCTTTTTTATATCACCCCGTGTGATTTTAAGCGCATCTCTTGTTTTGAATTTATCTGTAAGTCGATTAAAGTGCTTGAGATATTTATTAATTGTATCTTGCTGCAATCCATTTCTATTGCTTGTCGACTTAACACCTCTTGCACTCAAATATTCATCAAAAAATAATTGTAGTGTGAATTTTTTAGTGTCTTTTTTATGTTCTAAAGATGGTTTTTTGCCATCGGCCATGTACCCTTTGAATTTGACTGCTATTCTTCGAGCATCTTCAAGAGAGACCTCACTAGCATTTCCAACGGTATAGTACTGTGCTTTTTGATCTTTTTTAGCAATGCTTCCATGCACTACATATGTCAATTTTCCGCGAACTGACAGTCTGAGTAAAAGACCTTTGTTGTTGAAGCTATTATCTCGATATACCCCTTTGCTTATTTCACCAAGTCTATTCTGTCTAACGAGTGACTTCGTTATTCTAATAAAATCAGCATTGAAAGTGGGTCTTTGTTTTTTTCTTCATTGGTGGATTCTTTGAATAACATCGCAATTACATACGCTAACATTTATTGCAGCCCATTTGCATACAAAAATATAAATTACTGTTAATAAAATAGCAAGGTAAGAGCGTAAATCATCACTGTTTTAATTTACAACAATGATTTACGTTAGGCGTTAGGTTTTTTTAATTTTTAATGTGTATGGAAGCGAGGAGTTATCCGTTTTGCGAGCATGCGATAGCCTCCACCACATCAAACTTGCCTTCTAAAAGTGCGCGCCCAACAATCACGCCACTAACATGACAAGGGTTTAGTGCTGCGATATCAGCAAGGCTGCCAATACCGCCGGATGATTGCCACTGAATTTGCGGCCAAGCTTGGACTAAATCGGTATAAAGCTCGACATTGGAGCCTGTTAGCGTGCCGTCCTTACTAATGTCAGTACATAGTACGTGTTTGAGCCCCAGAGGAATAAAGCGGGTTAACAACTCTTCGATGGTCACCCCTGAATTTTCCTGCCAGCCGTGCACCGCAACATGTTTGTTACCAGCGCTATCAATATTTAGATCGAGCGCCAGGACTATTTTTTCACTGCCATATTTAGTCAGCCATTGCTCAATGAGTTCTGGTTGTTTTACGGCCAAAGAGCCAATAACCACGCGCGTGGCACCGGCATTAAACAAGTCGATTAAGTCTTGCTCTTGGCGAATGCCACCGCCCACTTGCAAGCCAACTTGCTTACCTGTCGCGGTGACGGCGCTCATCATCTTAGTAATTAAGCTCAATTGACGTTTTGCTGGATCTTTAGCGCCCGTTAGATCAACCAGGTGTAACCAGGTTGCGCCTTGCTCTGCATAAAGTGTTAACAGTTCGACTGGCGAGAACTGGTAGCTGGTCTGTTGGGCGTAATCGCCTTGGTATAGCCTAACGACCTCGCCATCGATTAAATCAAGTGCTGGAATTATCATGGCTAAAGCTCCACAAAGTTTTTAAGAATTTGCGCGCCGACTTTGCCAGAGCGCTCTGGATGAAATTGAACCCCGTAAAAATTGTCCTTGCCTATTGCGGCTGAAAACGTTTGACCGTATTGACAGCTTGCCAAGGTGTAATCACCAACAGGCAGGGCATAGCTATGGACGAAATAGACATAGCTATCTTGGTCAAGTCCGTTAAATAACGGCCCTGTCAACGCGTCAAGCTTGTTCCAGCCCATGTGAGGTAGTGGTAAATCTGCTACTTTTTCTAGCGGCGCGACGTTAGCGTCAATTAAGCCTAAGCAGCCGACATTACGCTCGGCAGAGGCTTTGCTTAATAGTTGCATCCCAAGGCAAATGCCCAGGACTGGCTGAGTTAGCCCCTGGATTAGTTCAATTAAATTAAACTGTTCGAGCTTGGCCATCGCCGCGCCAGCCGTACCAACACCGGGTAAAATCACGTGACTGGCACTTTTAATCACTTGCGGATCGCGTGAAACAATCACCTCGATATCCAAGCGCTCCATTGCGCAACGTACTGAGGTGATGTTGGCACAACCCGTGTCGATAATGACATTGAGTTTGTCACTCATAGCACACCCTTACTGCTTGGTAATTCGTTACCTTGTCGGGTAATTGCTTGACGTAGCGCGCGGCCAAACACTTTAAATAGCCCTTCAACGAGGTGATGGCTATTGTTACCTGTGCCGCTTAAGTGCAAGGTGGCTGCCATCGCGCTGCTAAGCGAATGGAAAAAATGTGGCACCATTTCGGTGGCGAGTTCGCCAACACGTTCGCTGTTAAATTTGGCGTTAAATTCGAGCCAGCCGCGACCCGATAAGTCCAAGGCACATTGGCATAAACACTCGTCCATTGGCAACGTAAAGCCAAAGCGACCAATGCCGCGCTTGTCACCTAGGGCTTGCTTTAATGCGCTACCCAGAGCAATAGCGGTGTCTTCGACGCTGTGGTGATCGTCAATATGTAAATCGCCAGTGACTGCGACATCAAGTTTAAAACCACCGTGAGTGGCTATTTGGTCAAGCATGTGATCGAAAAATCCAATCCCAGTACTAATACTGCTACCACCTTGTTGGTCTAAATCGACGCTAACACTAATTTGCGTTTCGTTGGTATTACGCACCACGGTTGCGATTCGTGGCTGAGTCGTTAAGGTACGAGCAATATCATCCCAGTTAAGGGTTTGGCGATCATATTTTAATGATTTAATTCCCATGTTATTAGCAAGTTCAATATCGGTCTGCCTGTCGCCAATCACATAGCTGGTGGTAAAGTCGACTTTACCTTGCTGTAAATAGTCTTTAACTAAGCCTAATTTTGGCTTACGACAGTTGCAATTATCGCTATCGAAATGTGGGCAAATAAGAACATCTTGAAAGATGACGCCTTGGCTGGCAAAAATGTCGATCATTTTGTCATGGGCAAGATCGAAATCTGCTTGTGGAAAACTGTCTGTGCCCAAACCATCTTGGTTTGACACCATCACTAATTGATAACCCGCTTGTTGCAACTGGAGCATTACTGGGATCGCATTGGGCTCGAACACCAGTTTTTCGAGGCTATCGAGTTGCTTGTCGCTAGCTGGCTCTTCAACTAGAGTGCCGTCACGGTCGATAAATAAAATTTTATTACTCATATCTCTTACTATCTCTATTTAATGGCAATTGAAATGGTGGTTAATTGACTAATTAATCGCGCCATCTCAGTACTACTGCCAATTGAAAAACGTAAACAATTATTTAAGGTTTTAACCCTCGATTGATTGCGCACCACAATACCCGCATCACCTAATAAGGAAAACCAGCGGTCATCGTTAAAGCGCACTAACACGAAATTTGTCCCTGAGCTGTATACCGCTTTAACTCCCGAGAGTTTACTGACCGCGTTGCTAAATTGAGCCGCTAGCTTATTGAGTTGCGCGACCCGGCAAGTCATTTTCATAACGCCATTGATGGTTAAGCTCTGACTGGCAATCTCACCGACTGGCGCTGCAATGGGGTAGGGCGCGATAACCTTTTTGGCTAAATCGATAATCGTGCGATTGGCCAACATAAAACCACAGCGCAGCCCTGCTAAGGCAAAGGCTTTAGATAAAGTTCGCAATATCACTAAGTTGTCATATTTCTCGATCAATGATGCCATGGTCAGCTCAGGTGAAAATTCAATATAAGCTTCGTCAACCACCACAATACACTCATCCTCAAGGGCACGAACTATCGGCTCAATTTGATGTGGCGTTAATGTCGATCCTGTTGGGTTATTGGGGTTACAAATAAATAACAGTTTTGAGCCATTTAATTTACTGATTAGTTGGCTATCGAGCTGCCACTCAGCGGTTAATGGCACGGTATTGACCGCAACATTACAAGTTGCTGCACTAATGGCATACATCCCATAGGTCGGGGTACAAATAGTAATGCTATCTTGGCCTGGCACGCAAAATGTCCGAATGAGCAGCTCAATTGCCTCATCAGCACCGCGGCTCGCTAATAATTGATCAAGATTGACCTTGGCGTAACGGGCATAGTTATTAATGAGTTCAGTTGGTTGAAACTCTGGGTAGCGATTATAAGCTGGTAAACTGTCGCTAAAAGGTGATTCATTGGCATTAAGCCAAATATCGCCTGTGCCACCGATGCGCCTCGCTGATTGGTAAGGCGTCATATCAAGTAGTTCTGGACGGGCTAAGCGCTGGGCAATTGGTGTAGTGACGCGATCGCTCATTAATCTGCTCCCTGTTCAAGTCTAATGGTTACTGCTCGAGCGTGGGCATCTAAACCTTCGGCAATCGCGATGGGACAAATGCTACGAGATAGCGCATTTAAACCATCGAACGTTAATTCTTGCACCGTAAAACGGCGAGTAAAGTCGGTCAAACTCAGGCTTGAATAGCTATTACACATGCCATAAGTCGGCAGGACGTGGTTAGTACCACTGGCATAGTCGCCAGCTGACTCTGGACTCCATTTCCCCAAGAAGACTGAACCCGCGGCATAAATATGACGGAGGACCTCTCGTGGTTGCTCGGTTTGAATAATTAAGTGTTCAGGGGCGTAGCTATTACTGATTTCAATCGCTTGATCTAAATCGTCGGTCACAAATATCCGACTGTGCTCGACAGCCTGCGCAGCGATAGCTTTACGTGGCAATAACTCAAGCTGTGCCATGACTTCAATTGAGACTTGCTGCGCCAATTTATCACACGGAGTTAATAAAATTGTTTGAGAATCCGTGCCATGCTCAGCCTGTGACAATAAGTCGGCGGCAATAAATGCAGGATTTGCTCCAGGATCAGCAATGACTAATACTTCTGATGGGCCAGCAGGCATGTCGATAGCTGGGCCATTATTAACCATCGACACTTGCTTTTTAGCTTCAGTAACAAACTTGTTACCTGGCCCAAATATCTTATCTACTTTATTGACGCTTGAAGTGCCAAAAGCCATGGCAGCGATTGCCTGTGCACCACCAATCTGATAAATAGTGTCAACGCCGCACAGGTGAGCGGTATATAAAATAACATCTGAGATCGGAGGCGGAGAACACAAGATGATGCGGCTACACCCTGCGATTTGTGCCGGTACTGCGGTCATGAGCACTGTTGATGGTAAAGGTGCGGTGCCGCCAGGTGCGTAAAGGCCGACACTTTGCAGTGCTTGAGTGCGCAATTCACAATGAACCCCAGGGCTGGTTTCAAGCGCCACAGTTGGTGAACGTTGGGCACGGTGAAATTTTTCAATATTAGCCTTGGCTAGATTTAGCGCATGCTTTAACTCGTCTGAAATTCGGTCACAAGCCGATAAAATTTGTTGTTTGCTGATCGCAATTTCATCGATTTCAATATTGTCAAAACGGGTCGCAAAATCTCGCAAGGCTTGATCACCGTTTAACTTGACATTATCAATAATGTTGACCACTTGTTGGTGCAACATCGCTGAGTTTTCAAGCGCAGGACGTTGCAATTGTAATTTTTTATCTTGTTCGCTAAGCGCAGACCATACGAGTTTTAACATCTTTTACCCCAGCATCTTTTCAATTGGCATCACTAAAATGGAGCTAGCCCCCAAAGTCTTTAACTCTTCCATGGTTTCCCAAAATAGTGTCTCACTGCTCACCGCGTGTACCACCACTTTGTCGGCATCAGCCATCGGTAAAATAGTTGGGTTTTCAGCACCAGGCAATAAGCTAATGATTTTATCAAGATTAACCTTTGGCGCATGTAGCATGATGTATTTTGACTCACGGGCTTGGATCACGCCGTTAAAGCGGGTCAGCAGCTTGTCGAGTAGCTCTTGTTTGTCAGTGCCTAAATCTTGGGTAGATCGGATTAAAACCGCTTGACTGCGATAAAATATTTGAGCTTCTTTAAGGCCATTGGCCTCAAGTGTTGCCCCTGAAGAAACCAGATCACAAATTGCATCGGCAATGCCTGCACGGGGTGCTACCTCAACCGAACCTTTTAGCGTCACACTGGTGAAGTCAATATTTTCTGAATCAAGATAACGCTTCAGCAGCTGTGGGTACGAGGTCGCAACACGCATGTTTCTAAACTGCTCAACACCGGTGTATTCGATTTCAGTAGGTAGTGCGAGCGATAAACGACAACCACCAAAATCAAGCCGTTTAAGCGTGGTGTATGTTGATGGTGCACCAGCGGCTTGACGCTCTAAGCAAGTTTCTTCCAGCTCGTTTTCACCAATAATCCCCAAATCAACCACGCCGTCCATAATCAACGTTGGAATGTCGTCATCACGAACCAGAAGTAAGTCAATTGGCATATTGGTTGAGTGGGCAATCAGACGTTGTGAGTTGGTGTTAAATTTTATACCGCCACCACGTAATAGTTTTTTTGATTCGTCGGACAAGCGACCTTTTTTCTGTATTGCGATGCGTAATCTTTGATTTGTTGACATTTTTTGCTCCTAAAAAAAAACCTCTGGAAGTTCCAGAGGTTTGATTGTTATTTGCAAAACACCCTGGAAGATTATGACTTCCAGCGTAAAATCCCCTGAAAGTTATCGGCTGATATGATGATGACGATGATGTTTCAGAAAATTATTCATGTTTGTTGTGACCTAAATAGTGTCTCGTTAGTGGCTAACACATTATGTTAGCTGGCATTGAAAAGCAACGGTTTTTTAGACTGCAATCGTTAGATATATCGCTAATTAATATAACAAAATTCTAAAAATCAACTAATGCATTGTTTTTAAAGATTAAAGTTTGTTTCACTCAGTCTTGTATATACAAGGTTATTGTGCTAATTAATTTTAAGTCGATCACTATATTATGCTTATTTATACCCTGAATGTTAAAATTGTTACTAAATTCATTTAACGTTAAGTTAAAGGCTTTATCCTCTTCAGGTTGAGACAGATAGTGTCAGTACATTAATTTATAGGAATATTTATGGAAAATTTTAATCAAGACAATGTTGCCAAATTTATCGATCAAGCGATTGAAATGGCAATGGCCTACTTACCTAAGCTACTACTGGCGTTAATTACCCTATTAGTAGGTTTTTGGATTATCTCTAAATTAGCCAAAGGATTGGAAAAAGTCCTGTCACTGAGGCTGGTTGAAGCAACCTTACAGCGTTTCTTAGGCACTATGTTATCTGGGATCCTTAAAGTGATGCTGATAATTAGTGTCGCATCAATGATTGGGATTGAGACCACCTCGTTTATCGCGATGATCGGTGCCGCAGGTTTGGCGATTGGTTTGGCATTACAAGGTTCCTTGTCAAACTTTGCTGGTGGCGTGCTGATCTTATTCTTTAAACCTTTTAAAATTGGCGATGTCATTGAGGCGCAAGGCTATCTTGGTCGAATTAAAGAAATTCAAATCTTTAATACCATTATTACCACCATGGATAATGAGCAAGTAATTATTCCAAACGGTATTCTGTCGAATGGCCCAATCAAGAATTTATTTATTGAAAAAACGCGTCGGGTTGATATGACTTTTGGTATTAGCTATGACGATGACCTGCTCAAAGCCAAAGATGTTATTCGCCAATTAATTATCGGTGACGGTAGGTTACTAGAAGAAGAACACGGCCATGAAATTTATGTGTCGGCCCATGCTGATAGTTCGGTAAATTTATTGGTTCGTGTGTGGTGTCAGTCTGATGATTTTTGGCCCGTTTATTTCGGCATGCATGAAACGGTTAAATTAGCATTTGATCAAGAGGGTATTACGATTCCTTACCCACAACGCGATGTTCATATGAAATAAATTTAGGACACAAATGTCGAACATAAAAAAAGGGCAACGCATGATGCGTTGCCCTTTTTAGTTTATGTCGCTATTAACGAGATAAAGCAGGTGTTAGGTGCGGGCGGATCTTCGATAAGATTGCCTTAACAATTTTAGGGTTACCAGCAACGATGTTACCTGATGCTACGTAACCGTGGCCACCAGTGAAATCAGTAACGATAGCACCAGATTCTTTAACTAGTAACTCACCAGCAGCTGTTTCCCAAGGCTTTGCACCAATTTCCCAGAAACCGTCAACACGTCCAGCAGCAACATAAGCAAGATCTAATGCGACCGAACCACTACGACGCATGTCGGCAGTGTCGTCAAACATATCAGAGAAGATTGCAAGGTATGAGTCTTTGTAATGCTTAGTCTTGAATGGGAAACCAGTTGCAATAATAGTACCTTTTAAATCTTTCGCTTTAGTGGCGCGAGTACGGTAATTATTAAATTGACAACCAGCACCTTTAGTCGCGGTAAATAACTCATCGCGAGAAGGATCTAATACAACAGCTTGTTCAGTTTTACCATTAACTTGTAAGGCAATAGAGACTGAAAAATGAGGAATGCCCTTGATGAAATTGGTGGTGCCATCAAGAGGGTCGATTATCCATTGGAATTCACTATCTGGGTTACCAGATTTACCGCTTTCTTGACAAATAAAACCGTGATTTGGGTATGCTTTAGCGATAACTTCGATAATAGCGCGTTCAGCCTCTTGATCGACGTTAGTTACGAAATCGTTTGAACCTTTCTGTTCAACCTGAACTTTGTCAAGCTGCTCTGTAGCGTGCATGATAATTTTGCCGGCGCTGCGAGCTGCCCGAACTGCAATATTTAGCATCGGATGCATAGTGTTTACCTTTGGATGTTAAAGAACGTTAGTCCCAAAATTTCATAATTCTGGGTAAAA
>JABSRS010000080.1 GCA_013214885.1 Gammaproteobacteria bacterium | reverse complement strand
CGGGAGTTAGATGATAAGCATTTTTGTATTGACCATTTCTACGTCAAACTAAAAGGCTTAGTCGCCACCATGAAAACAAACGCAGGGCATACCCAAGCACAGCAGCGTTGGCAATTCATTCAAAGCTTTCTCGATCAATTAGCCATTGAAACATCACCACCCTCTCAACGATAAAAAATGAGTGATTTCAATCATTCAAATTATTTTACAAACAACCATTGACAATCTTAATGAGAATGATTATTATTTACATGCGTTTTACGGGACGTATCTCCTGACAAGCCATCGCGGTTTGTTACTAGAACATTTAATGAAGTTTATTATTTGCTCTAACACGACTATTGCTCACATTGCTATTTTTTGGCCGCTTTATGCGGCCTTTTTTTGTTTCACAATTTTAAAATATTAAGTAACCTGAATTCCAGATAAATAAATTAATGTGAAATAAAAGATTGACAATCTTAATGAGAATGATTATTATTTACATGCGTTTTACGGAACGTATCTCCTGACAAACCATCGCGGTTTGTTAATAGAACATTTAATGAAGTTTATTATTTGCTCTAACACGACTATTGCTCACATTGCTATTTTTGGCCGCTTTATGCGGCCTTTTTTTTTAGCAAATTGAAAAGAGCTTTTTAATCGTATTATCAATCCCAACACTTGCCTCTAATATATCATTGGCCAACATATAAGCTGGCGTCGATAATACGTTGTGCTCTTGATCAAACACATAATCACTCACTAAACAATCAACGTGCTTCGCGCCCATTTTTTCAATTTGAGCGACTGTTTGTGGATCATTACCAATGGTCAAGCTAACGCCTGGCGGATAGACATTGGGCATTAACGTCGGTGCTATACATAGATAAGCAGCTGGTTTCTTAGCAGCAGCAACCGAGCGACATGCGGTGAGGACTAACTGATTAATTTCGCAGTCATGACCGGTGATCGCAAAATTCGATAGATTTTTGGCTGCACCAAAACCGCCAGGTACTAACAAGGCATCAAAATCATTAACATTAAACTCCGTTAGCGATTTTATTTCGCCCCGCGCAATCCTGGCAGATTCTTGCAACACGTTACGCTGATCAGTACTAATAACCTCACCCGATAAATGATCGATAACATCAAGTTGAGTAATATCAGGGGCAAAACATTGATAGTCTCCACCCAGTCTTTTAATCGCTAATAGACTGAGTACACTTTCATGAATCTCTGCCCCATCAAACACGCCACAACCGGACAAAATAACCGCAATTTTTTTCATAACAAAACTCTCATTTTTTTTAAATAAATAGTTACTTTTTAGTGTGCAATTAAAGTTAAAATGTTGTCAATTAAAAATAATTAAATAAAAGCTGGTAATCAAAATGAAATCTGGTAAATTAACGCTCCAGCCAAAAGAGCATGGTCAAGGATTAAGCAAAAGATATTATATTTCATTAAGATTTTAATCAGATATACCTTCAGCAATCTCCATGCCAGAAAAATTATATCCACAAAATATCTTTTTATGCTTAGTTTTTCAACAATATAAAAATAATGTTAAAAAACACTGAGTTAGGCAGTTTCAACAGAAGTTCTTTGATTTAAAGCAATTTTATTTGTTATTTTCTCAACAGAGTTATCCACAGTTTTTGCTATTCGATAGCGTATCAATTTCTCGACCAAAACCAATCACTTTAAAATTCCAAATAAAATTATCTCCTGCCAAAAGCTGACGCACTAACTTTCTACCCCGTGGCATGCTAGCATGCGGTTACTCCCTTTAATTTCTCTATAAAACGATACATAACTATGGCTACGATCCCAGAAAATCCATTTATCCTTGTCGACGGTTCTTCTTACCTATTTCGCGCTTTTTTTTCGCCACCTCATTTAACCAATTCTAAAGGTGAAGCAACAGGTGCCGTGTATGGCGTTATCAATATGCTACGCAGCCTGATTAAGCAATATAACCCGTCGAATATGGTCGTGGTGTTTGACGCGAAGGGCAAGACCTTTCGTAATGACATGTACACCGAATACAAAGCCAATCGTCCGCCAATGCCCGACGACCTGCGCATTCAAATAGAACCACTTCACAAGTTAATCAAGGCGATGGGGTTGCCGCTTATTTCGATTGCAGGGGTCGAAGCTGATGATGTGATCGGTACGCTCTCAACCATGGCGAGTAAGCAAGGGATCCATACGCTAATTAGTACTGGTGATAAAGATATGGCGCAATTAGTCGATCAAAATACCACGTTAATTAATACCATGACCGATACCGTGTTAGATCGCGACGGTGTTATCGAAAAGTTTGGCGTACCTCCAGAACTCATTATCGACTTTCTTGGCTTAATGGGCGACAGCTCTGACAATATTCCTGGGGTACCGAAAGTTGGTCAGAAAACCGCTTTGGGCATGCTACAAGGCATTGGCTCAATCGATGAAATTTATAACAACATTGATAAACTGGCGAGCTTAGATTTCCGCGGTGCTAAAACCATTGGCAAACGAATGGTTGAACATGAAGAGATGGCACGGTTATCGTATAAACTTGCCACGATTAAGCTGGATGTCGAATTAGACCAAGGATATGAAGACTTTAAAATTGGCGATGCTAACCAAGACGAATTAATTAAATTATTTGGTGAGCTTGAATTTAAACGTTGGTTAGCCGATGCTCTTGATGGTGGCAACCCGATGATGCCAAATAAAGACGCTGGAGCATCAACACCAAGGGTTAATGCTAATACCATTAAAACCAATAACTACCCAGTTATCTATACCCTTGGCCAACTTAATCAATGGCTTAAAAAACTAGAAAACAGCGAGTTATTTGCATTCGATTTAGAGACCACCAGCCTCAATTATATGCAAGCTGAAATTGTCGGCATGTCATTTGCGATAAAAACCGCTGATGATACCTTCGAAGCCGCATATCTGCCGCTGGGACACGATTATGAAGACGCACCGAAACAACTTGATTTAGCCTTGGTGTTAGAGAAATTCAAACCGTTACTTGAAAACACCGCGCAACAGAAAGTTGGTCAAAATCTAAAATACGATCGTAATGTGCTCGCAAATTACGACATCACGTTAGACGGTATTGCCTTTGACACCATGCTCGAGTCTTATGTGTTGAATTCTACTGCGGTGAAACACAACATGGACGCCCTTGCCTTAAAATACTTAGGTCATAAGACGATTAGCTTTGAAGATGTTGCTGGTAAAGGGGTCAAACAAAGGACCTTTAATCAAATTTCGATTCTTGAGGCGGGTCCATATGCCGCAGAAGATGCTGACATTACATTGCGACTTCATGACGCTTTATCAACCCAGTTGTCTGAGCTGCCAGCCTTAAGATCATTACATGACGATATCGAATTGCCAGTCATTACTATTTTGTCTGACATGGAACGCCAAGGCGTGATGATTGATGACACCAAGTTATTCGAGCAAAGCCAGCATCTAGCGACTCGTATTGATGAGTTAGAGCAACAAGCATGGTCACTTGCAGGTGAGGAATTTAAGCTGGGTTCAACTAAACAACTGCAAGATATCTTGTTTAGTGACGAAAAAATGGCACTGCCAGTACTAAAGAAAACCCCTAAAGGCGCGCCATCAACCAACGAAGAAGTATTACAAGAATTAGCCAATGATTATGAGCTACCAAAAACCATTTTAGAGTACCGTAGCCTAACGAAGCTTAAATCGACTTATACCGATAAGTTACCCTTGTTAATTAATCCTAAAAGCGGTCGAATTCATACCTCTTATCATCAAGCAGTTACAGCAACGGGTCGCTTATCGTCCTCGGAGCCCAATTTACAAAATATTCCAATTCGCAGTGAGGAAGGCCGCAAGATCCGTCAAGCCTTTATCGCGCCACAGGGATACCAAATTGTCGCGGTCGATTACAGCCAAATTGAATTGCGGATCATGGCACATTTATCCCAAGACCAAGGCTTGTTAACGGCCTTTGCCAACAACATGGATATTCACAAAGCGACTGCGAGCGAAGTGTTTAACACCCCATTTGACGAGGTAACGACCGATCAGCGTCGTAACGCTAAAGCAGTTAACTTTGGTTTAATCTATGGCATGTCAGCGTTTGGCCTAGCCAAGCAGCTCGACATTCCTCGTGGACTGGCCCAGCAGTATATTGACAGCTACTTTGATAAATACCCTGGCGTACTCGAATACATGGAAAATACTCGTGCCCTAGCAGCCGATAAAGGCTATGTCGAAACATTAGCGGGTCGTCGCTTATATCTTGCTGATATTAACGCCAAGAATGGCGCTAGACGTAAAGCGGCTGAACGAGCGGCAATCAACGCCCCAATGCAAGGCACGGCTGCTGATATTATCAAGAAAGCGATGATTCTAGTAGCAGCTTGGATCAAACAACAGCCAGCTGGCAATGTTGTCATGACTATGCAAGTGCACGATGAATTGGTGTTTGAAGTTAAGACTGAATTAGTGCCTGAAATTAGCAAAATGATTCAGCACTTAATGTCACAGGCAATGGATCTAGATGTACCATTAATAGCCGAAGCAGGATCAGGTGATAACTGGGAACAAGCTCACTAAAAATAATGTCAAATCAACGAGATAAAAAAGATCGCAAAAAAATCATATTTTTATGAACTATCTTGCGATCCTAATGACTAATCTATGTAGTTAGTTATCTCTGTAGTAACAAATTTCCTTGTTCCAGGCTTAATTGGCTGGTTTTTTTTGTCAAAATTTTACAAGTCATATGCGATATGCTGATGGAATCTCACCATTAGCTGTTCACTGTGACCGTCAATTTGTAACTTATCAGCAAACGATTCCAACACCTTGGTAATTTGGTTAACGTACTTACCATAACCACGGTCGGTACAGTCTTTATCGGTCGCCATAAACACCAAACGAACCGTATCAACAAACTCATCGGCGTTCCATTTACTAATAATCCCACAGCCATTCTGCGCAGGATCATAACCCAACATTTGACAGCCTTTATTGACTGACATTTCTTCATTGGCACTAAAGCGAACTAACGGCGTTAAGCCATTGGCAATAACCGCTCCATTGGTTAAATTATGCTGTTGCATCGCCATAATAAATGAATCAGTAATCATGGTATAGAGTGGGTTGTAAGGCGCTGGGGCATCGTAATCAATATTGGCCAGCTTGCGAATTCTGGCACTAATAGCCACATCGGCAATCACATAAGTTAATGAGGTATTGTTTGCTGGCAGTTCAACATCATTAGCTTGATAACGTAACGTAATCGGTCTAAATTTATGCGCCTGAGTGTCTTGTTTCTCTTTTTCTTGAGTAAAAAGATCATAGGTAAGGTGCTGATGATCTCGAAGGCGGATCGCCGACTTTTCTAACTGCAACTGCTCAGAATATTGGGTTAACAGCTCACTAACTTTTTGATGAAATAATGCCGCACCCGTGCGAATTTCTGTGCCCGTTGCCAAAAACAGAATTGAGATGCGCTTGACGCGCTTTTCAAAATCGTAAAAATATTTTTGGCCCTGGTGAAACTTAGGGTTATAGAAAAATAATATTTTATCTTTCGTTTCAATTGCTTGCGCTTCATAATTGAAGCGTACCAATGGTGATTTATCATTAGCAATAAAATGGACATGCGTCAGCTCATGCTCTTCACACAAAGAAAACAACTTATTGCGCAATTTTTTATACAGGGTTTTGTATGGCATGGCCGCTGATGGATCAAACTCTGGATCAATGCTATTAATTAACTGATCGGTAACTTCAATATTGGCTAACAGATATTGATTATCTCGTGAACCATGAGGAACATAAACTTTATGGGCAATGCTGTGTTTTCTTGTGCTTGAATGACGTTGTGGCATGACAAATCCTTGTTGCTAGAGCCAAAATAGTAAAATAGTAAAATAGTAAAATAGTAAAATAGTAAAATAGTAAAATAGTAAAATAGTAAAATAGTAAAATAAAGACTAACGTCGTTTAATGACATTTTTATGACAACAAGGATATAAGATAAGACTTTAGGATACGTTATTACAGGTCAATGTTTGCCCCTGTACTCTCAATAATTTCGGTTTAAATGCCTTCTTTACCATCAGTAATAATTTTCAATTAAACGATCAATACCAGGCATTACTTATAGGTCAGTGTGACCGCATCCATTTTAACAACATAGCCAAATTCAGTGTTAACAAAAGTGGCTTTTTCGGTGGTTGCAATGGTCTTGCCAAATGATATTTCGACGTTACCAGTCATCGTAGTTTCACCATCAACCACAGTCACAACATCACCTTGTGAAGTGGTTTTAAGATTATTATCAAGTTTCATATGTACATTACCTATATAGGTCTGTACTTTGAGATCGAGAGAAGTAGTATGTGTTTGGGCTGATATTTCAAGAGCCTGGGCCGAAAATATCGCGCCAACAAGTAGCGTTGATAACACCATTTTATTAACTAATTTCATAATTACATCCTTGATAAAATAACGAAGTTTAAACAGCACATCGCTCGATTTAAGTCAGCCCATACTATTACAAAAACCAATTGTTACCAACAAGTTAATGCAAGTTTGATCGAATGGTTAATTAAATATTGAATTAACAACGCTGGACGTCGAATGCTATCACCTGATCGATCCGCTTTTTGTTAAGTGCCAACATAATTAATCGGTCAATCCCTAACGCAACACCTGCGCAATCTGGTAAGCCAGCACCTAAGGCATCAATTAGGTTGTGGTCAATCGGTTGAGCCGCTAAGCCCTCCGCAATCCGCTGTTGGTTGTCTTGCTCAAAACGCGCTAGCTGCTCACTGCCATCAGCTAGTTCATGAAAACCATTAGCCAATTCAATACCACGGTAATAAACTTCAAAACGTTCAGCAACTCGGCTATCTTGCGGGCTTATTTGGGCTAAAGCCGCTTGGGATGCTGGGAAATCATAAATCATCATCGGTCGCTCTTGACCAATTTTAGGTTCAATCTTAAAACAAAACAGTAGCTGCAATAAGGTATCTTTATTTTGCTCGTGCGCGACAAAATCACCTAAATCATACGACATTGCACTTTGACGCAGTAATTCTATATCGGCAGTTAAAGGATCTATTTTTAAGTGTTGTAGAAACACCTGCTGATAGCTCATGGTATCGCTAGGCTGAGTTTTTAATACTGACTGCAGCAGTAGGTCCATTTCGGCCATTAAATCAAAATGATCGAATCCTGGGCGGTACCATTCAAGCATCGTGAATTCAGGGTTATGATAGCGCCCAGATTCTTCATTACGAAATGATTTACACATTTGGTAAATCGCACCACTGCCAGCACACAATAATCGCTTCATGTGAAACTCAGGCGAAGTTTGTAAATAAAGCGCCATACCATCAGCGGCACCAGGACCAACAAAAGTAGTATTAAATGTATGCAAGTGAACATCGGTCACAGTCGCTTGAGACATCGCAGGCGTCTCAACCTCAAAAACATCGCGTTGATAAAAAAAATCACGAACCTGAGCAATAATATTTGCTCGTTGTCTTTAGGTCTTCATTGACGATGATGGTTGCCAAGACATAAGTTTTCCTTTTACTACCAACAATAAAGCCCGCAGCTATTAACCACGGGCTCTATTTGAAATTACTGTCTAAAAAAAAGCGGGGCTTATTTAGATACGCGCGAAACGTAATCACCAGTACGGGTATCAACTCTAATGATTTCACCGATTTGGATAAATAGCGGTACACGAACAACAGCGCCGGTCGATAACGTTGCTGGCTTGCCGCCAGTACCCGCAGTATCACCCTTAAGACCAGGATCGGTTTCAGTCACTTCTATTTCAACGAAATTAGGCGGTGACACGATAATCGGGCTATTGTTCCATAACGTAATAATGCAGCTGTCTTGCTCGACTAACCATTTTTCGTTATCACCAATTGCTTTAGCATCAGCAGCAAGCTGTTCAAACGTTTCTGCATTCATGAAATGCCAAAACTCACCATCGCTGTAAAGATAGTCAAGGTTACATTCCATTACGTCTGCTAACTCAACAGTTTCACCAGACTTAAAGGTTTTTTCAAGTACTTTACCTGAAATCAGTTTACGAATTTTTACCCGGTTAAACGCTTGGCCTTTGCCTGGCTTAACGGTTTCATTATCAAGAATGTTACATGGTTCGCCATCCATCATAAATTTTAAACCATTCTTAAATTCGTTCGTGCTAACTGTAGCCATGATTTCCTCGTTATGTTGTCAGAGTCTGTGCTCTTTTTAAGAGTTGAGTCTATTTAGTAAATAATTGCTGACTATCTTACCGCCAACAAACATTACTGGTATAGTCACCCAAATCAATAAATAGTATTAATCGGCAGATTCTACCTGATTAATCACCAATCTAGAAATAAATGACGAAGATAATAGTCCAAAACTTGATCAATGAGAAAATAAGCTGGCAAAAAGAGCTGGCTCGCGGCTTTAATGACCCAAGAAAACTACTTGAATATTTAGCTATTGCTCCTGACAAATTCAGTGCATCGTTCGCTGCGCGAAAACTATTCCCACTGCGGGTGCCATTGCCATTTGTGCAACGGATGAAACGTGGCAATCCAAGGGATCCATTGCTACTTCAAGTAATGACAGATCAGCAAGAATTCGACCAGCCCGATGGCTATATCGGCGATCCCTTAGCAGAGCAATCTAGCGTATTACCTGGTTTACTCCACAAGTATCAAAATCGGGTTTTACTGATGGTACGCACAGGGTGTGCGATTAACTGTCGCTATTGTTTTAGGCGCCACTTTCCCTATCAGGATAATTCGCCCAACCAAGCAGGCTTTAAGGACGTGGCTAATTACATTGCTCAACGACCACAGATTAACGAAATTATTTTATCTGGCGGCGATCCGCTAATGGCCAACGATCAGCAGCTCGCCACTTTATTTGAGTTGCTAGCACCAATAAAACATTTAACCCGCATTCGCATCCACACCAGATTACCCGTGGTGATCCCAGCAAGGATCACCGAGCAATTTGTTAAGCTATGTGCTGACAGTCGATTTAACCTGGTGATGGTACTGCACATTAATCACGCCAACGAAATAGATCAAGAGGTCATCGAAGCCGTCGCAAAACTAAAACAAGCGGGTATGACTTTATTAAATCAGGCGGTGTTATTAAAGGATGTTAACGACAATGCTGAGTGCCAAATTGCGCTAAGTGAAGCATTGTTTAACGCGGGGATCCTGCCTTATTATTTACATTTATTGGACAAAGTCGAAGGTGCCAGTCATTTCGACAGCCCCGAAGACCAAGCAATAGCAATGATGCGAGAACTCCACCAACAACTACCTGGGTTTTTAGTACCCAAATTAGTCCGTGAAATAGGTGGCCAAGCGCACAAAACACCAATAGATCTTGGACTACAACCCAAGGTATAATGTCAAAAATTATGATCAACTACTGAGAATTACATGCCACATCGTCAAGTTTTTGCCGCCCTACAGGAAAATATTCGTCTAATTTATCGTCAATCGATTGATGCTGACAAGCAGATCAACGAGCTGCGTCAAAAGGACATGGCAAAATTTAGTGCAATATTTGATGTGAGCCAGGGTTTTGTCACCAAAGCAAATCGCTTTACCCCATATGCAGAAGAACTAGCTAAAGATTTAATCGAGATAAAGGATGCGAACAATGATCAGGTAGCGCAATTACTCAATCCTTTAGTGACAAAAATTGAAATACAATTGCAGATTTTACAAGTGTTTAAAGCCAACCTTAAAAGCAAGCCACAGAGCTAAACTAAATTAGACTAAGTTAGATAATAACCTAAACTAGAACAGCGCGTGGCTTATGCAGTTACTTAAGCAGCTAGGCTGCGTGCTTTAGTTAATGCGAATGCGCTCATCACTTGTCGCTGACGCTCAACTAGGTTTGAACTAATAAAACACAAACGACTACCCGTCTTTTGTTGCTCTAGAATACCTGGTATTTGCTGCGCCATAATCTCATCATCATCGCTTAATGCATACATCTGAATATCATCGCCAGGTAGCGAGCATAACGCTTCATAAGCACCAGTGCCGACAGGGGTTAAATTGATATCATCACCAACAATTTCGCCGCCAACTAATGCGCAATACATCTCTTGCCCTGAAAATTGGCTTTTAAGTACCATGTATTGAATCGGACCTTCATGTTCTAAACCTAAGCTGTTTAGCACTAGACGATTAGTTTCTGCTGATGCCGCTGCATTTGTTACTATTTCACTTTTAAGCATAACAATATCCTTTTTAATTTGTGTCAATAAACCGATAATTTAGAGGTATTTCTAACTGTTATGGTTAGTGAAGCAAATTAAGTGCCAGTTATAAATAAAAATGGATAAGATGTGTTTTTTTGTGATAAAAACAAAAAAGCCACTAAAATATTAGTGGCTTAATAAAGTAAATGAACAAATAATTAAAGTTGTGATTTAAGTTGCTTTTTCATCCAAGTTTTCAGCATTGTTTTTTCATAAGCAAATGAGTTCGAGCGACTGCCAATATTTGTCATTAAAGCAAATCCCATGTCCTGCACTTTAGTTCTGGCACTATCAATCAAAGAACCATCCTGAGCAAACAAGCTATATTCGATATCGATCATCGGCGGATAAATGCTTTTGATTATCCGAATCTCTTGATTATTAATCACCCATGGCCGCACATCCCCCGCCATGTCCA
>JABSRS010000079.1:7766-10736 GCA_013214885.1 Gammaproteobacteria bacterium | reverse complement strand
AAGCTATCAAATAGCCGTTTTTAAAGTACAACAGGCTCGAAAGTAAAACGAGCCTGTTGATTCTAATGATTAATGAACTTGATTATCCGTTGGATCATTAAAAAGTTTTGCAATATCGTCACTATTAAAGGTATATAGGGTATTGCAGTAATCGCAATTCATTTCAATATGCCCCTGTTCACTAATGATCGACTCGGCTTCTTCGCGCCCGACCGAGATAATCGCGGTGGCACTACGCTCTGCTGAACAACCACACACATAGCTAAGCAGCTGCGGTTCAAACACTCGCACTTCTTCTTGATTATACAGACGATGAAGAATGTCATGGGGCGCTAGTTCAAACAGTTCCTGATCTTTAATCGTCGCGGTTAACTGTTGTAAATGGCTGTAGTCATCGGCACTGGTTTCTTGATGATCGTCATCACTAGGCATCGCTTGCAACATGATACCTGCGGCATGCTGGTCATCGGCTCGCAGCCAAAAGTGGGTCTTAAGCTGCTCAGATTGCAAAAAGTAGGTTTCCAAACATTGGGCAAGCGTCGGCTTATCTAATGCGACAATCCCTTGGTAACGTTCACCTTTCTTAGGGCTAATGGAGATAACCATGTAGCCTTTGTTATTAAATAACTCAGTTAAATCGCCAGTGGTGATTTCGCCAGTCACTCGAGCAACCCCGCGCAGCTGTTGCTGGTCATTGCCGTTGACTACCGCTAGAGGCATGGGTCCATCACCTTGCAGCTGAACCGCAATGGTTCCTTCGAACTTTAATAAGGCGGTTAACATCGCGGTCGCCACTAATAATTCACCCAACAGATGTTGTACTTGCTGTGGGTAATCATGGTTGGCGATAATATCTTGATATGCTTGATTGGCTTGAGCTAGCTCGCCACGAACATGAATTTTGTCAAATAAATAGCGGTTGAGTTGGTCTTTCACTTAATTAGTTCCAATATCTTGTGTTTTAAATTGAATTATTTTACGTCGTTGTTTTTTGTCTGGACGGCGATCGGGACGAGGACTGTCTAGTGCGTGAAGACGGCGTAATTCTGCATTTTTTTCTCGTAATTCGAGGCTCGCTGTGGTTTCTTGATAAAGTAATTGCGCCTCGGGGGCACCGCGACGTTGATCGCTGAGTTGTAACACCTCAATCGATTTTTCTTCATTACCTTGGCGCAACTTTATAATGACTCCAAGTTCAACTGCTTTACTGGGCTTACTGCGCTGTCCATCGTAGAACACTTTACCGCCTTGGACCATTTCGCGTGCTAGTGAGCGGGTCTTATAAAAGCGCGCAGCCCATAGCCATTTGTCGAGCCTAATTGCCGTCGTTGGTTGTGCTTTTTTTGATGATTTTGCCACAGCTAAATTCCGATTGTTAACTGAACGGGAAATTAGCATAAATATGGTTATTTTTCCATCCCCAATTAATGTGGTTGCAAGGCTTTTTCTTTGGTTGTGACCTGCTCGATACAATAGTATAGTGAAAGCCTAATGATAATAATTCTCGAAAACTATTTTGGTAACTACTTCAGGCGGTTCAGACAGTTTTTGCTATCGCTAATAATAATAACGTGTTTGACAAGTTAAAAATCAAGCACTTCAAGTTGGATGAATTACGTTTAGAATGGACCGAATCAAACACAAGCTAGCCTCGTTATCTGTTGATATATCAGGAATAATTAAACTGTCAGTCATCTTGTTGGTTATTTTATCACTTTATTTAATCGCGAAAATAACCTGGCTTACACTCGCACCTGCTGATATTGCAACTAGTACCTGGCAAAGACCTCAAGCGATGACTAAGCAGGCTTTAACGTCAAAATCTGATTTTTCAACTTATCAATGGTTTGGTAAGCACAATGCAGAAAAGCGTGGATCCGCCCCAGAAAAAGTCACCAAAGCACCAAAAACGCGCTTAAATCTTATTTTATCTGGCTTGGTTGCGAGCTCTAAAGTTGAAAACTCAATGGCGATTGTTGAATACCAAGGCAAACAAGAAACCTACGGTGTTGATGACAAAATAACCGGTACTCGTGCGGTTATCCACGAGATTCATCATGATCGGTTAATTCTTAAGAATGCTGGGAAATACGAAACATTAATGCTTGATGGCTTTGATTACACCACTCAAAGCGTGTCGCTGGCAGCAAAAAACATCGCTAACCATAAGTCTCCTAAAAAGCTCGCCAACAAATTGGCACTAACCCGCGCTACTATATTGAAAGATCCAGGTAAAATTACCGATTACATTTCGATCACTCCTGTCAGGTTACAGGGCAATAAAATCAAAGGTTACCGTCTAAACCCAGGGCGTGACCGTAGTTTGTTCGAGCAGTCAGGGCTAAAACGCAATGACTTGGCGGTATCGATCAACGGTTATGATTTAACAGATTTTGGTGAGTCGATTAAGGTCATGAATGAGCTCAAGAACATGACGGATATCTCAATAACTGTGGAACGTGATGGCCAGTTAATTGATATTCAATTTAGCATTTCGCAATAAACGCAATTATAAAAAGAATTTAAGGAATACATTAATGTCCGCATCAGGTGGCTTTTTCTCTTCAACAAAATGCGCAGCAGCTTTATTAGTGCTGGGCTGTGTGTTTTCTACCACATCAATCGCGACCCAATATTCCGCCAGCTTTAAAGGGACCGACATTGGCGAATTTATTAATACTATTGGTCGATCGCTAAATAAAACCATGATTATTGAGCCGAACGTCCGCGGCAAAATAAATGTCCGTAGTTATGAAACCTTTAATGAAGAGCAATATTACCAATTCTTCTTAAATGTATTGGAAGTTTATGGCTACGCTGTGGTCGAGATGGACAACAATGTTTATAAAGTCATCAAAGGTAAGGATGCGAAGTTAGCACCGATTGCGGTGGTTGATGAGAACGCTCCTGGCTACGGTGATGAAATGGTGACCCGGGTGGTCCCAGTTTATAACGTACCCGTCCGTGAGT
>JABSRS010000079.1:0-7756 GCA_013214885.1 Gammaproteobacteria bacterium | reverse complement strand
TAGCGATAACGCGCGTGGTGGCAATATTGTGTCCCATGATGCTTCTAACGTTATTATGCTGACAGGTCGAGCAGCTGCAGTGCAGCGCATCGTTGAGCTTATTCGTCGCGTCGACAAGCAGGGTGACCAAGAAGTCTCGATTGTTAAATTAAAACATGCCTCGGCACCAGAGTTAGTGCGAATTATTGAGCAAATCATTGCCAGTTCTAAAAGCAGTAAGGGCGGCGCAAGTAGCCAGTTAACCCCAAAGTTGGTTGCTGATGAGCGTACTAATAGTGTGGTGGTCAGTGGTGAAAAACGTGCCCGTGAGCGCGCTGTATTATTAGTCAAACGCCTCGATAACGAGCAAGAATCAGCGGGTAATACCAAGGTAGTGCATCTTAAATATGCCAAGGCAGTCGAGGTCGCTAAAGTATTAACTGGTGTCGCTAAAAGTTTAAAACAAGATGGCTCAAAATCGAAAACTAAACGCACTACCAGTAATCGTGAAATCAATATTCAGGCCCACGAAGACACTAACTCGTTGGTGATCACCGCGCAACCGGATACCATGCGCAGCTTAGAAAGCGTTATTCGCCAACTCGATTTCCGCCGCGCTCAAATTAATGTTGAAGCGATTATTGTCGAAATTTCTGAAGGTGACGGTATTGATTTAGGCGTGCAATGGGCCAGTGCCAATGGCGGCTTAATTCAGTTTGCTAATGGTGCGTCTATTTCTGGGATTGCTGGTGCTGCTGCCTCTGCAAGAACAGTGACGACACCAGGAACTACAATTACCAATGTCGATGGTAGCAAAACTAAAAACCCTGCTATCACTACCAATGCAGATTACACTGGACTGGGTAAAGTACTCGGCTCAGTCAACGGCGCGTTAGCTGGCTTTGTGACTGGCGATTGGGGCGCGGTGATTCAAGCGGTTAGTGCGGCCAGTCATTCTAATATTCTAGCGACGCCGAACATCACTACCCTTGATAATCAGGAAGCTGAGTTTATCGTCGGTGAAGAAGTGCCTGTAATCACGGGTACTGCCGCGGGCAGTAACAATAGCAATCCATTTACCACCATTGAGCGTCGTGAAGTCGGGATTAAGCTTAAAGTCACACCACAAATTAATGAAGGCAATGCGGTTCAGCTTAAGATTGAGCAGGAAGTCTCGGGGGTTAAAAGTGGCACGGCTGGTACTGCGGTTGATGTTATTTTCTCTAAACGTTCGGTATCGACTACCGTGATGGTTGATGATGGCCAAATTGTGGTGATTGGTGGTTTAATCGATGAAGATGTCCAGCAAGTGGAATCTAAAGTGCCATTGCTTGGTGATATTCCTATTATTGGTCACTTGTTCCGCTCAACACAGAGCAAGATCACTAAGCGTAATTTAATGATCTTTATTAAGCCGACGATTATTCGTGATGCCGCGACGATGACACGATTGAGTTCGAGTAAATACAACTTTATTCGCGCTAAGCAACTCGAAGCTAAAGACGATGGGATTGCGCTGATGCCATTTACTGATTCGCCAGTGCTTGATGAAGTTGCACTGCCGAAAAAGTTACAAGATTTCCTATTAGAACATCAACAGAAAGAGCAAAAACAAGATGACTAATAGCGAGCCCGAACAAGTCGTCGAGGCTGTTGAGCTAAGCGAAACTCAGCGAGTGCTTAGTTTTGCTCATGCCAAGCATCATGGGGTATTGTTGGTTGAAATCGATCAGCAAGCCACCTTGCTGTATCACCCCGAGACCACCATGACCGCCGTGCTTGAAGCTCGGCGCCATCATGGTCAAGATTTAGAATTAACCCGACTCGACAGTGATACCTTTGAACGTGAGCTCACCATTGCTTTCCAACATGACACCTCGAAAACTCAGCAGTTAGTTGAAGATCTTGGTAACGACGTTGACCTGTTTACGCTGGCCGATGAAATAACCGAGATTGAAGATTTACTAGAATCTGAAGATGACGCACCGATTATCAAGCTAATTAACGCCACCTTAAGTGAAGCGATTAAAGAAGGCGCGTCAGATGTTCATATCGAAACCTTCGAAAAACAGTTAATGATCCGCTTTCGAGTCGATGGTATTTTACGCGAGGTCTTAAAGCCTAACCGTAAGCTGGCTTCGTTGTTAGTGTCACGAATTAAAGTGATGGCCAAGTTAGATATTGCTGAAAAACGGTTGCCACAAGATGGTCGTATTTCATTGCGTATCGCGGGTCGCGCCGTTGATGTGCGTGTCTCAACGATGCCATCGAGTCATGGCGAGCGTGTGGTATTGCGTTTACTCGATAAAAACCAAGCACGATTAAATTTAAAAGATTTAGGAATGACCTTGGGGATCCGTGAGCGGTTCGATCGTTTAATTCACCGACCGCACGGGATAATCCTCGTTACTGGACCGACGGGCTCTGGTAAAAGTACCACCCTATATGCAGGGTTAACCGATTTAAACAGTCAAGATCGTAATATCTTAACCGTTGAAGATCCGATTGAGTACAACATTGACGGCATTGGACAAACCCAGGTTAATGCCAAGGTTGATATGACCTTTGCTCGTGGTCTACGCGCTATTTTACGTCAAGATCCCGATGTCGTGATGATTGGTGAGATTCGTGATTTGGAAACTGCACAAATTGCAGTCCAAGCGAGTTTAACTGGTCACATGGTGCTATCGACATTGCACACCAATACCGCGGTTGGTGCCGTAACGCGCCTGCAAGATATGGGTGTTGAGACCTTCTTGTTATCATCAAGCTTATTGGGTGTATTAGCCCAACGATTGGTACGAACGCTCTGTGTTGAGTGTCGTGAAGAGCATCAAGCTGATGAAAGTGAGCTGGTGTTGTTGCAACAAACTACTCCGGTCGAAATATTCCGTCCTAAGGGTTGTGACAAATGTAAGTATAGCGGCTATCGTGGCCGAACTGGCATTCATGAGCTACTCGAAGTTGATGATACCGTGCGAGAAATGATTCATAACGGCACCAGCGAGTTTGAGGTTGAACGACATGTTCGGACTATTAGTCCAAGTATTCGTCAAGATGGTATTTCAAAAATATTGGCTGGTATTACTTCACTTGAAGAAGTTTTACGAGTCACTCGTGAAGAGTAGGGTAGCGTGTGGCAGCATTTGAATACAAAGCCTTAAATAAACAAGGTAAGCAAGTTAAAGGTGTTTTAGAGGCCGATTCAATACGACAGGTGCGTCAGCAGCTACGTGATAAAACCTTGATGCCGCTCGACGTTAAAGCGGTTGCGACCGCAACGTCTAAAAAAGGCGCTCTTGGCGGTCGGCATAAGATCAGCGCTGCCGATTTGGCACTGATCACCCGTCAGCTTTCAACCTTAGTTCAGGCATCATTGCCGATTGAAGAGAGTTTGCAAGCCGTTGCCGAGCAATGTGAACAACCAAAAATTAAATCAGTGGTATTAGCCGTTCGTTCTCGGGTGGTTGAAGGTTATAGCCTGGCCGATTCGATGGCTGAATTTCCACAGATTTTTGAAAAGCTCTATACCGCAATGGTCGCCGCTGGTGAAAAGTCAGGGCATTTAGATATCGTGCTAAATCGCTTGGCCGATTACACCGAGCAGCGCCAAATTATGCGCAGTAAATTAATGCAGGCGATGATTTATCCAATCATGCTAACGGTCGTGGCTGTGGGGGTTATCTCATTGCTATTAGCGGTCGTGGTGCCAAAGGTAGTTGAACAGTTTCAGCACATGGGACAAGAGCTACCGATGTCGACTCAAATTCTGATTATGGCCAGTGATTTTGTTCGTAATTTTGGCTTGCTGGTGGTGCTACTTATTTGCGGTGCGATTATGTTATTTAAACACCAAATGAACAAGCCGAAGTTTGAACTGGCGGTGCATCGTCGACTGTTGTCCTTACCCGTTTTTGGTAAAGTGACCCGCGGCCTTAATACGGCCAGATTTGCCAGAACGTTAAGTATTTTGACCTCGTCGAGTGTGCCATTACTCGAAAGCATGAGAATTTCATCGGACGTGTTAGCCAATATTCATATTCGCAATGCGGTGCTTGCTGCGGCTAATTATGTCCGTGAAGGTTCAAGTTTACGTGCTAGTTTGCAACAAACTAAGCTGTTCCCGCCAATGATGTTGCATATGATTGCATCGGGCGAGAAAAGTGGTGAACTTGAACAAATGCTCGGCCGTGCGGCTGATAATCAAGACCGTGAATTCGAGGCACTAGCCAATATGGCATTAGGGGTCTTTACCCCTGCCATTGTGGTCAGCATGGCTTGTGTGGTGTTCTTTATTGTAATCGCTATTTTACAACCTATTTTAGACCTCAACTCTTTAGTTGGCGGTTAATTAATTATCTGATATAAACGAGGAAGTTATGCATTTTAAGCATCAAAAACAAGCGGGTTTTACCCTGCTAGAAATCATGGTTGTTATTGTAATTCTGGGTATTCTTGCCAGCATGGTGTTACCGAATTTACTCGGTAACAAAGAAAAAGCCGAGCGCCAAAAAGTGGTATCTGATATTACTACGCTCGAAAGTGCGATGGATATGTACAAACTTGATAACAGTCGCTATCCAAACACCGATCAAGGTCTTGAAGCGCTAGTGAGCAAGCCTGATATTGACCCGCAGCCACGTAACTACCGTGAAGATGGCTACATTAAACGTTTGCCAACGGATCCGTGGGGTAATGAGTACTTATTACTGCAACCAGGTGAAAATGGTAAATATGACCTGTTTTCAGCTGGATTAGATGGTGAAGAAGGGACCGAAGATGATATCGGTAACTGGAACATGTTTGATAAACCAGACCAACAATAAGTATTGACCAGTGAAGCGAATTGACCAGCCAATGAAAATCAGCAAACCAAGGAAAAACCACACAGGGTTTACCTTGATTGAATTAATGCTGGTCGCCTTATTAATGGGCTTAGTGGCATCGGCGGTATTATTTACGGTTGATAGCTCTGCGCCGCAGAAAGCTTTAAAACGTCAAGCGAAAAAAATGGCGGCCTTGACTGAGATTGCACTCGATCAGGCCGTGATGACAGGGCGTGATTATGGCATGGTGGTTGAGTTAGGGAGTTATCGCTTTGTCGAATTGGTTGAGCAACGATGGCAGCCGCTTGCTGACGATTTATTGGTTGAACAACAGCTAAAGCGGGCGCAATTACTGCTGAGCGTCGATGGTTTTCCGTGGTCGCCCGATCAACTAGATTTCTCGTCTAACGCGTTATTTAGTGAGCGCGAAGCTGATCTCGAACAGGATCAGAAAGAGCAGAAACATATCCCGCAATTGCTGATTTTATCATCAGGAGAGCTAACTCCCTTTACCGTTGAATGGCGTTTTAATGAGAGCAGTGAGCAAATGTTGACTGAACTGCAACAACGTTATCGATTAATCTTAAAAGCCGACACGCTCGGGATGATTGAAGTTAAGGAGCTTGGTCATGACTAATCAAGCACTTAAACAGCAATTGGGGATGACACTAATTGAAGTGATGGTCGCTCTTGCGGTGTTTTCTCTGGCGGCACTTGCCGCGGTTAATGTCGCGACCGAACACATGCGCTCGTTATCTTACATTGAACAAAAAACTCAAGCATTGTGGATCGCTAACAATCACCTTACCCAGCTTCATTTAGACCAAAAACTGCCTAAATTGGGCGACACCAAAGGTGAGGTCGAGTTTGCTGGCCAAACTTGGTATTGGCAGCAAGAAGGGTTAAAAACTCCTGATCCTGATTTTAGACTGGTTAGAATTAGGATTTTAGCTAGCGAAGGCAGTGAGTCAGCCCTGGCTGAATTAACCAGTTATATGGTGGCGAAAAAATGAAGATAACTCGCCAACACGGCTTTACGCTGATCGAAATAATGATTGCGATTGCCATTTTTGCCTTAATTGGTCTGGCGTCGCATCAAGTGCTTTTTTCGGTCCTGACCAGTGATGAAATATCCATGAATGCGGTGCAGCGAATTAAGCAAACTCAGCGAACTTATCAATTAATTCAAACTGACATTATGCAAATAACCCCGCGTAGTATCAGATTCAATGGTGGTGATCCGAGCGAAAAATTTCTGTTAGCGGGTGATGGCGTTATCGATAGTGACGATCATGGCATCGCATTTACCCGCCTTGGCTGGCGTAATCCTGCTCAAATGTTCCCCCGTGGCACAGTACAAGCGGTAGGTTACCGATTGGTTGAAGGGCGTTTAGAACGGCTGCATTATTTATATCCCGATCAAGAAAGTGGCACTAAACCGCAAATCACGGTGTTATTACGTGATGTCGAAGCATTAAAATTTGAATATTTCGCTCAAAAGAAATGGCAAAAAAATTGGGATAAGGCGACGATACCACAAGGGATCGCGATGATTTTGACCTTAAAGAGCTACGGTGAAATACGGTGGCAGTTTCTGGCGGTGCCTACACCGGAGGACCAATAATGGCTGAAAATTCGCGGTTTAAACGCCAACAAGGCGTGGCATTAATCACCGTGTTATTGGTGGTTGCTTTGGTCGTTATTATTGCATCATCGATGACTGGACGATTACAATTAATCGCCAATCGTACCATTAATCAACAGCTTTACCAGCAAGGGTTATGGTCGGGATTGGCTGGTGAACAGCTGGCTTTAAAGGTCTTAAATCAAGACTTTAAAGATGATCCTAATAAAGTTCACTTGCAACAGCTGTGGTCACAGCAAGGGATGATATTCCCACTGGAAAACGGTCAACTTTCAGGTCAAATACAAGACTTACGCAGTTGTTTTAATCTCAATGCGTTAGCCGCTGAACCAGATCCCACCAAGCCGTTTAGTCCAACACCAGTGCAGCGGCAATTTGAAGCGTTATTACGATCAATTGAGATTGAAGAATACTTAGTTGAAAAGCTCTCGAGCACGGTACGTGACTGGGTCGACAAGAATGATAAGGTCGAGAGCTCAATCGGAGCGGAAGACGATAGTTACGCCTCGATGCAAGTGCCATATTTAACGCCTAACAGCAGCATGGCAACGGTCACCGAATTACTGGCGATAGACGGGATGACCCCTGCACTGTATCGCCAAATTAGACCCTATGTTTGCGTGATCCCTAACGATAATGATTTAACCTTTAATGTTAATACCATCGACGTTGAGCAGCCTGCGTTATTGGTGGCAGCGTTTGGTGATGCCTTTAAGCTATCACTCAGTGATGCGTCGTCGGTCTTATCGAGTCGTAAAGAGGATGGCTTTAGTGATAAGGATGAATTTTTTGCTACGTCTGAAATCAGCAAGTTAGGAAAATTGAGTGCTGATTTTAAAAAACAATTTAAAGTAACGAGTGACAGCTTCAGAGCTGTAATGGAATTTACCATTGATAAGCGAACATTTACTCTTGAGAGTAAGCTTCATCGAGATGACAAAGGAAAACTGATGGTGGTTAGCCGTCAGTTTGGAGATATTGAATGACCGAACGATTAGTTATCCGGCTTGGCAGTCATGCCGAGCAAGCCATTAGTTGGTTGACCTGGTCGGACAGCGAACAAGAAATAATTGCCTCTGGCACCCTCAGTAATGCGGCTGAATTAGTCAGTTTGAGCGAGCGGGCGTCACAGGGTGTGGTGCAAATATTGGTGCCAGGAACCGACGTTGGCTTGTTTTCGGTAGAATTGCCGACAACTAATCGGCGCCAAGCCTTAAAAACAATCCCTTTTATGCTCGAAGATGAGCTGGCTGCGGATATTGATTTATTGCATTTTGTCCATCTACCCGCTGACAAAAAGCATACA
>JABSRS010000008.1:6597-25350 GCA_013214885.1 Gammaproteobacteria bacterium | reverse complement strand
GCGTATATTATCGGTGGGGATATCTTGCAGGCGTTCGGCAAAAAAGCTTAAACATTCCAAACCTCTGGCGAAGGCCGCATCATCTAATTGATTGTGTTCATTGAGGCCGGAAGCCAAACGCACTTTGCGTTTGACTTTATCAACTACTTGTACGCTCTGGGCAACTAATCGGGTGATCAGCATATGAAAGCTGTTTGAGCCTAAATCAATGACCGCATAAAGCGGTGATGTCACCATAAAAGATTAATTCCTACGACCTCGATTACCACCCGTACGACCACGGTTTTGCCCTCCATTATGAGGTTTATGACGACGTTGGCGTGGTTTTGGTTTAGGTAAATCAGTTAATAAAGCGTCGTGATCGTATTTACTGACAGGTAAACTGTGTGTAATGTAGGTTTCAATTCCAGGCAAATTAAAAACGTACTCTTCACAAGCAAAGCTTATAGCATGGCCTGATGCTCCAGCACGGCCAGTACGACCAATGCGGTGCACATAATCTTCGCAATCATCAGGTAAATCATAATTGAATACATGAGTAACACTTGGAATATGTAGACCACGAGCCGCAACATCAGTTGCAACCAAAACATCTAAATGTCCCTCAGTAAATTGTTCAAGAATTTTAAGACGCTTCTTTTGCATAACATCGCCGGTTAATTAACCAACGCGTATGTTATCTGCTGCTAAATGGGCATAAAGTTTTTCACAAGAATGGTTGGTATTAGCAAATATTATTGCTTTATCAGGCCATTCTTCTTCTATCAACGTTTGCAGTAAGGTCATTTTATCTTCATTTGAAGGGTAAAATAATTCTTCGCTGATACGAATGTTAGTTTTTTGATCCGGTTCAACCTCGACACTTACAGGGTCATTCATGTGTTCGAAGGCCAGCTCTTTAACTCTAAATGATAAAGTCGCAGAAAAAAGCATATTCAAACGTTCAGACGGCTCAGGCATGCGACGGAATATATAACGAATATCTTTAATAAAGCCTAAATCGAACATCCGATCTGCTTCATCCAATACTGCAACTTGAACATGGCGGAGATCGATAATTCCCTGCTTCATAAAGTCAATTAAACGACCCGTTGTTGCCACAACAATATCAGCACCATTTTGAATGTCAGCGATTTGCTTATCATAACCGTCGCCACCATAAACTAAGGCCAGCTTTAGTCCAGTTTCTTCGGCTAAAGGCATTGCATCCTTGTGAATTTGAATCGCCAGCTCACGAGTAGGCGCCATAATAACGGCACGAACCTGACCCTGCTTTCTATTTTCAGGGGCAGAAGTCTTTAACAAATGATTAAAGGTAGCCACTAAAAATGCCAAGGTTTTTCCGGTCCCCGTTTGGGCCTGTCCAGCAATGTCTTTGCCTTGCAAAAGCACTGGTAAGCTTCGAGCTTGAATTGGTGTACAATGTGTGTAGCCCATTGATGTTAAGGCTGTTTTTAGCGAGTCAGCCAGATCAAACTGCTCAAATTTAGTATCTGTTAAGTGTGTATTTTTCATCAGCTAAGCATATCAGGTCTAAATCAAAAAAACCGTATAGATTCAAATATCTCGATTAAAAATTAAAATAGGGGTTGAAGATTAGTTACAATAGCCTCATATTCCACTTATACCAGAGGGATAATTCCTCTTATTTTAAAATTCCACGGAGAAAATCATGAGCGACACTATTATTGGGCTAACTGACAGCAGTTTTGAACAAGATGTATTAAAATCAGAACTTCCTGTTCTTGTTGACTTTTGGGCTGAGTGGTGCGGACCTTGCAAAATGATTGCACCAATTCTTGATGAAGTGTCAAAAGACCTCGCTGGTAAGCTAGTTATTGGTAAGTTGAACGTTGATCAAAACACCGAAACTGCTCCTAAATATGGTATTCGCGGCATCCCAACACTTTTGCTGTTTAAAGACGGCAATGTGGTAGCAACTAAAGTTGGTGCCCTATCAAAAACTCAACTCGTAGAGTTTGTTGAAGCAAATATTTAATATTTGTTCAACCCAAAGGCGTATTTACTGAAATATGCCTTTATTTCTTTACCCCACCTACTTTTGATGCTAATTTAATGAGCGAAACACATTCGCGCCTGTTAAGCTATTTCAAGTTTGACACTCAAATTAGCCATTTTATAATAAGTCCAAACGACTTTTCACTAAGACCCTTCAAATATGAATCTAACCGAACTGAAGCAAAAGACGATTTCTGAGCTTTTCTCAATCGCCGAATCGATGGGAATAGACCATTTAGCCCGCGCCCGTAAACAAGACATCATTTTCGCTATTTTAAAAGCACACGCAAAAAGCGGAGAAGATATCTTCGGTGATGGCGTATTAGAAATATTACAAGATGGCTTCGGCTTCTTACGTAGTTCAGATGCCTCTTACCTAGCTGGCCCAGATGACATCTATGTTTCTCCAAGCCAAATTCGTCGCTTTAGCATGCGTACTGGCGATACCATTGCTGGAAAAATTCGTCCACCGAAAGATGGCGAACGTTATTTTGCATTACTAAAAGTTCGTGAAGTAAATTTTGATACCCCTGAAAACTCACGTAACAAGATCTTATTTGAAAACCTAACGGCAATTCACCCAACTGAGCGCTTCCGTTTAGAACGTGGTAATGGCAGTAAAGAAGATTTAACTGCACGTATTATTGATTTATCATCGCCAATTGGTAAGGGTCAACGTGGTCTTATTGTTGCCCCGCCAAAAGCTGGTAAAACAATGTTACTGCAAAGTATTGCCCAATCAATTGCGACTAATAATCCAGAAGCCTACCTCATGGTACTGCTAATTGATGAACGTCCTGAAGAAGTAACCGAAATGCGTCGCCTAGTTAAAGGTGAAGTTATTGCATCTACTTTTGATGAGCCAGCAAGTCGTCACGTTCAAGTGGCTGAAATGGTAATTGAAAAAGCTAAAAGCATTGTTGAACACAAGAGAGACGTGGTTATCTTACTTGATTCAATTACTCGTTTAGCGCGTGCTTATAACACGGTTATTCCATCATCAGGTAAAGTACTTACCGGTGGTATTGACGCCAACGCATTACATCGTCCAAAACGTTTCTTCGGTGCAGCGCGTAATATCGAAGAAGGCGGCAGCTTAACTATCATCGCCACAGCACTGGTTGATACTGGTTCTAAGATGGATGAAGTTATCTACGAAGAATTTAAAGGTACTGGTAACATGGAGCTGCACCTAAGTCGTAAGATTGCAGAGCGCCGCATTTACCCTGCTATTGACATTACTCGTTCTGGTACTCGTCGTGAAGAGCTATTAACTAAGCCTGACGAACTACAAAAGAACTGGATTATCCGTAAAATCGTTCATCCAATGGGTGAAGTAGAAGCGGCTGAATTCTTAATCGACCGTCTAGCAATGACTAAGACCAACGATGAGTTTTTCAAATCGATGAAAAACCCTAAAGGCAAGTAGTCTAATATCCTAATAAAAAAGGGCAACCATATGGTTGCCCTTTTTTATATTGTTAACTGAAAAATTTCATCGGTTAACTCAACTTCACTGCACAAAGTTTGAATATCAATTAAGATAATCGAGTCACCCTTTTCCTCAATCAAACCTTGAGACTTAAACTTGCGTAAAATGCGTGAAAAGGTTTCTGGGGTAATATTAAGCTGACTGGCTAGTACACGTTTTGGCTCTTGCAACTTTACACGTTTGGTATCTTCACCCTGCATCTGATACAAATGACCAAGGTGTAACACCAAGCGCTGACTGGCATTAATAAAAGTCAGTTTATCGACGTTATTAACTAAAGCGAAAATCTTAGTACTCATAAAGCCAAGTAAGCCACAGGCGAGCTTCGGCGAACTTTCGACAATATTGAGCAACACTTCACGCTTAACCACCAATATTTCACTGGCGATTTCAGCTTGAGCATTCATTGGGTATTTTGGTGTTGGTAAAAACATCGCCATTTCTGCAATCCAGCCGCCAGGAGAAAACAAATGAAACACTTTTTCATCACCTGCAGGGGTCACTCGAAATAATTTAACTTGGCCTTTTTTCACTAAGTAAAAATGACTAGCTGGATCATCTTTGGTGAACAGCATTTGATTGGCAACCAAATGAATAGTTTTGGCGCTATCCAATAATCGCTGCTGCTGCTCGTCATCAAACAAACTTAATAAATTCCGAGCACCTTTAAATGAATGCAACATCGCGGACCTTTTGTTAGTTGGCTTTTTTTTGCTATTTTAGCCCATAACTTACCTTGTTACGACAGTCGAACCGATTAATCATTGATTTATATCATCTCAAACTCAAGCAATTAACCAACAATAACCCCATTCTTTATCACTTGCTGACAAGGGTTAACCCCATACTGGTATGCTAATTCTGCGGGATGACTAATATCCCAGAGCACAAAGTCTGCCTGCATTGAGATGTCTAATCGCCCTACATTATCATCGATACCCAATGCCTTGGCTGCATTAATAGTCACCCCAGCAAGTGCCTCATAAGGGGTCATTCGAAATAAGGTACAAGCCATATTGAGCATTAACTGTAATGAACACAGCGGCGAAGAACCAGGGTTGGCATCGGTGGCAATTGCCATCGGCACTTTATACTGGCGCAATAGCTCAAACGGTGGCAATTTAGTTTCTCTTAGAAAATAAAAAGCACCTGGCAGCACCACCGCAACAGTTCCCGACTCGGCAATCGCTTTGACCCCATCCTCATCAAGATATTCAATATGATCAACCGACAAAGCATTGTAACTCGCCGCTAATTCACTGCCACCAAGATTAGACATTTGTTCAGCATGCAGTTTAACTGGCAAGCCATGGCGCTTTGCTGCCTCAAAAACCCGTTTTGTTTGTGCCAAGTTGAAACCGACCGATTCACAAAAAACATCAACCGCATCGGCTAAACCTTCAGCGACAACGGCTTCGATCATCTCACCGCACACTAAATCGATATAACCATCACTATTGTCTTTATACTCAAGCGGAAGCGCATGAGCACCTAAAAATGTTGTTTTAACTTCGACCGGATGATGCTCTCCTAACATCCGAGCGATCCGCAGCATTTTAAGCTCAGTTTCAGTATCTAGGCCATAACCTGATTTTATTTCAACCGTGGTCACCCCTTCGGCCATTAATGCATTAAGACGATTTTTAGCCGAGACATAGAGAGTTTCCTCATCCGCAGCACGCGTGGCCGTCACGGTTGAAACAATCCCGCCACCAGCATTGGCAATATCTTGGTAACTCGCACCTTCAAGGCGCATTTCGAACTCTTTAGCCCGACTGCCGCCATAGACGAGGTGGGCATGACAATCGATTAATCCTGGGGTTATCCAGCCACCTTTGCCATGATAGACTGGTGTTGCTAGCACATCGAACTTGGGCAATTGATCACGGGGACCAAGCCAAGCAATCTTACCGTCTTTAATCGCTAATGCGGCATTTTCAATGATCCCATAATCATGGTCATTAATGGTCGCTAAATTGACATCCAGCCATACGCTGTCGTATTCACAGTTATTTATCAAAGACATAGATTGTTTACCCATATTTTATAAATTTAATTAACAAAAATAATACCTCGCACCACTTGTATATACAAGCCGAATGTGACATTTTATAGTCATTGAGTATAAATGAAAATAGCATCAATTATGGCCATTGCAAAATTCGAACAAATAAAACAATTCATTTGCCATCAAGTTGAAATATCAACTTGGCCAGAAAATAGCAAAGTGCCATCTGAAAATGCCCTGGCACAGCAATTTGACTGCAGTCGCATGACCGCAAGGCGCGCACTAACAGAATTGTGCGATGCCGGGATCCTAGTACGCAGCCAAGGGCGCGGCACCTTTGTTGCAACGCTAAAGTCACAATCGTCTGCGCTTGAAATTAAAAATATTAGTGACGAAATCCGGCAACGTGGCCATCAATACTCGGTCGAGGTGTTATTGATTGAACAACGCATCGCCGATGATGAGTTAGCAATCACCCTAGGCATTGACGCGCAAAGTACCGTTTATTTCTCTTCGCTAATCCACCTTGAAAATGGCCAGCCAGTTCAACTTGAGCATCGTTATGTTAACCCGGCACTAGTGCCGAACTATTTAACCAGTGATTTTACCAAGTTTACCCCACACGAGTTACTTAGTTTAGCGGCGCCTCTGACCGAAGCCGAACATATTATTGAAGCTACCATGCCTGACAACCAAGTGAGTTCATATCTACAACTGGCTGAGAATGAGCCATGTCTAGAAATTAAACGCCGAACTTTTAGTTCAAATGGCGTGGTGAGCTTTGCCCGATTAATTCATCCAAGTAGCCGCTTTAGACTGGGCGGCCGCTTTAGTGTTACGACCAAAAAACCATAATCCGAGGATCTTCAAAAATGACCACAGATAATCGTATCGATAACTCTCGCGTGATTCACGCAGCCACAGGAACCACGTTAAGCTGTAAAAGCTGGCTAACAGAAGCACCAATGCGGATGCTAATGAACAATCTTGACCCAATGGTTGCCGAACACCCGCAATCATTAGTCGTCTATGGTGGCATTGGCCGTGCAGCGCGTAACTGGGAATCGTACGACAAGATCATTGAGACCCTGCAACGCCTCGAAGATGATGAAACCTTGCTGGTTCAGTCTGGCAAGCCAGTTGGGGTTTTTAAAACCCACAGCGATGCCCCTCGCGTATTAATCGCCAACTCAAACTTAGTCCCTAACTGGGCTAATTGGGAACATTTTAATGAATTAGACCGTAAAGGTCTGATGATGTATGGCCAAATGACTGCGGGCTCGTGGATCTACATTGGCTCACAAGGCATTGTTCAAGGCACTTACGAAACATTCGTCGAAATGGCGCGCCAACACTTTGATGGTAAAGCCAAAGGTAAGTGGATCTTAACCGGTGGACTTGGCGGCATGGGTGGTGCACAACCGCTTGCTGCGACTATGGCTGGCTATTGTATGCTAGCGGTCGATGTTGATGAATCTCGCATTGATTACCGCATTGAAACTGGCTATGTCGACAAAAAAGCCACCAGCCTTGATCAGGCACTGGTGATGATTAACGAAGCTATCGCCAAAGGCGAAGCTATTTCAGTTGGCTTACTTGGCAATGCTGCCGATGTATACACCGACTTAGTTAATCTTAATATCACTCCTGATGTCGTAACCGATCAAACTAGTGCCCATGACCCGCTTAATGGTTACTTGCCACAAGGTTGGACGATGGAGTATGCCGCCGAGCAACGTAAAGTTGATGAAGCTGGCGTAGTTAAAGCAGCCAAAGCCTCAATAGCGGTACAGGTTAAAGCGATGCTAATGATGCAAAAGCGCGGCGCGCCTACGGTTGATTACGGCAACAACATCCGTCAAATGGCGTATGAAGCTGGCGAAGAGAATGCTTTTGATTTCCCTGGTTTTGTACCCGCCTATGTTCGTCCTTTATTTTGTGAAGGCATTGGTCCATTCCGTTGGGTGGCACTATCTGGCGATCCAGAAGACATCTATAAAACTGATCAAAAAGTTAAAGAGCTTATTCCTGACAATCCACACTTGCACAACTGGCTAGACATGGCGCGTGAGCGGATTCAATTCCAAGGCCTACCCGCCCGTATTTGTTGGGTTGGTCTAAAAGATCGCGCCCGCTTAGCTGCGGCATTTAATGAAATGGTTAAAACTGGTGAGTTATCGGCACCCGTGGTTATTGGTCGTGATCACTTAGACTCTGGCTCGGTTGCTTCACCAAACCGTGAAACAGAATCGATGATGGACGGGTCAGACGCCGTATCTGATTGGCCATTGCTTAATGCTATGCTTAATACCGCCAGTGGCGCAACTTGGGTATCGATTCATCATGGCGGCGGTGTCGGCATGGGCTTTAGCCAGCATTCAGGTGTGGTTATTGTGGCCGATGGTACCGACCAAGCTGCAGCGCGTATTAGCCGAGTGCTATGGAACGATCCAGCAACGGGTGTAATGCGCCACGCTGACGCTGGTTACGAAATTGCCCGTAAGTGTGCTCATGAACAGCGCCTAGACTTACCAATGATTAACGACAATAATAAGTAGATAACAATGAATAAATTAACCATTACCCCAGGACAATTGACCCTAAGTCAGTTACGTCAAATCAGTCGCCACCCTGTTACTTTAACCCTTGATGACAGCGCTACAGCAGGAATCGAGGAAAGCGCTGAAGTTGTTCAGAAAATTATCGCTGAAGACCGTGTCGTATACGGGATCAACACTGGCTTTGGTTTACTGGCCAATACGCGTATTCCTAAAGACAGACTCGAAGAGCTGCAACGCTCAATTGTATTATCACATGCCGCTGGCACGGGTAAATACATGAGCGACCAAAGTGTTCGCTTAATGATGACCTTAAAGATTAACTCACTATCCCGTGGTTACTCTGGTATTCGTTTGAGCGTTATTGAAGCCTTAATGAGCCTGGTTAATGCCGAAGTCTACCCTTGTATCCCAGAGAAAGGTTCGGTTGGCGCATCGGGTGATTTAGCCCCGTTGTCACACATGAGCACCATACTGTTAGGCGAAGGCGAAGCGCGTTACAACGGTGAAATCATTCCCGCTATCGACGCCCTTAAAATCGCAGGGCTTGAGCCAATGGTTCTTATTGCCAAAGAAGGCTTAGCGCTACTGAACGGCACACAAGCATCAACAGCGTTAGCCCTTGAAGGCTTGTTTAATGCCGAAGATTTATTTGCCAGCGCCTGTGTGATTGGTGCCATGAGTGTCGAAGCCGCTCTAGGCTCACGCAGCCCATTTGATGATCGGGTTCATCAGGTACGCGGTCATCAAGGTCAAATTGATGCTGCTGCCATCTATCGCTCACTATTAACCGACACTACCGAGATTAGCGAATCACACTTAAATTGTGAAAAAGTTCAAGATCCTTATAGCCTTCGTTGTCAGCCACAAGTGATGGGGGCATGTTTAACCCAGTTAAAAAATGCCGCCGAAGTATTACGCGTTGAAGCTAACGGTGTCACCGACAACCCATTAGTATTCGCCGCCGAGGGCGATATTATATCAGGGGGTAATTTCCACGCCGAGCCAGTGGCATTTGCAGCAGACAATTTAGCCCTAGTCATTGCTGAAATAGGTTCATTATCAGAGCGCCGCATGGCACTATTAATTGATAAAAGCATCAGTAAGTTGCCGTCGTTCTTAGTGGATAATGGCGGAATCAACTCTGGTTTCATGATTGCACAAGTGACCAGTGCCGCGCTAGCCAGTGAAAACAAATCATTGGCGCATCCAGCATCGGTTGATAGCTTACCGACTAGTGCTAATCAGGAAGATCACGTCTCCATGGCAACCTTTGCGGCAAGACGCTTACGCTACATGAGCGAAAACACTCGTGGTGTCTTGGCTATTGAATATTTGGCCGCCGCTCAAGGCATGGACTTTAGATCACCATTGTTATCGTCTGAAAAAATTGAACAAGCAAAACTGATTTTACGTGAGGAAGTTGATTTTTATGATAAGGATCGTTACTTCTCACCTGACATTGAGAATGCGACTTCGCTGCTAAAACTAGCAGTTTTAAATTCGTTAGTGCCCTCTGGTATGTTAGCTAGTTTCTAATTAGTATTTACCACACCCACCAGCTCAACGATATTTGGGCTGGTGACTTACTACCTTTTAATCAATCGATTATTGCTTAATACAACATCATTTCTGATACTATTAATTCCTAAACTGATTCAGGAACTTGATTGATATGTCATCAGACACCCTACAAATTATTGCCGGTTATGCCCAAATAGACCAAGATGATAGCCCTCGACTCAACCACAAAATCACCCAGTATCAAACAAGGTTAAAGCTCATAGAGCAAGCTGGCATTGAGCCGATTGAGTTAGTCATCGAACCTCTTGCGACCCCATGGCAAAGTCAACTACCAGACAATAATTTTAAGAGTGGCTGTGCGCCAATCATGGCTTTAGCACGCGCTAAAGCATTAATTGAACAAGGCCACCATGCGGTTGTTATAAGCGGTGATGACCCATTAAAAACTGGCTACCAACGCCAAGAGCGCCATGAGCTAATGACTATTTATGCTAACGATGTTTCTATTGCCGAACTGTATGATCAATTGGCCAAAAAATTTATTAGCTTGCACACCAGTACCCCCGAGCAGTTTGTTACTTTAACTCATGCGCTATTCGATAATCACGTCGCGAGTCATCAACTTGCCCGGCAACAACACCGTGCCCACTTTCCTTTGCCATCCGAAAAATGGTTTAACCAAGTGACCCAATTATTTCGTGGCGTCGACTGTGCCAATCCGTTGGTGGATTTTTCGGGGCGGTTACTATTGTGCAGCAATCAATTAACCAAGCGATTAGGACTTAACACTGGTGTTATTGATGTCAAAGGTGTTGGTTTAGGCTTGCTCGACATCGATGAGCCTTCGCAACTCGATAGTATCGTTCAATATCAACATTTAGCATTGGCCTATCAAGATGCCTGTGAGCAAGCAAATATCGATGTTAATCAGTTGCTGCAACAAAAGAAAATGCTGCTCGAGTTATATACCTGTTATCCCATTGTGCCAATGGCATTTTTAATCAGCTGTAAACTCGTTCCCTCTCTCGCTCAAATTCCCGAATTTTTAACTGATCATCTGGTGACTATAACTGGTGGCATGAATTTGGCTCGTGCACCATGGAACAACCCAGCACTCAACGGGTTAATCGAGATGTATCATCAGCTAAATGACAACCCCACTCAACATGGATTGGTCCATGGCAACGGTGGTATTGGCTATCGTCAGGGCGTTGCAATATTGGCCAACACTTAACGCAAGATTACCTATCGGCTGGATCGGTATAGGGAATTAACGTCGTTTGCTCAGATACCTGTGCCGATATACTTTGATAAAGCTCCATCAATTCGGGATTTAACTGCGACATCGAATCTTTGGATGTCAAAGCAAACAATGCCCTAGAGCCATGGTATTCAATTACATCACCAGCTTGGGTGAAAGGAAAGCCAAACCGTTTTAACCGTCTATTTAGGCGGGGTTCCATCATCACAAATGCAACCTGATGATTACACAGCTGAGCAAGTTTTAGGATCGCTAAATATAAGCCAACTGCGATACTCGGGAAATTGCGACGTTCCTCATCGGTAAAGACATGCCCCCCACCAATACCATTTATACTAAATGGCTTATTGGCTTCATTGCGGCGTCTACGGAACGCTTCGGGTACCGCTAACCTTGATACTTCACCAAAGCTTCCTCGGGGTAACTTATTAAAATCAATGACGTCAGAACGTACACTCGACAAACAATGTGTTTCAAATGGCGTCTTTAAATCAAGTTGGTTGGCCGGCGGAATAACAATTCTTACACAGCCCGCGAAGGTGTTAGTCGCTATATGTTCGAGCAAACAATAATAGGAGTAATCATCGAATTCATCGACTTCAGTATTGGATTTTTGTTGTTCTTCCCAGCCCAATTCGCGGCAATAAACATCATGGCGAATCTCAAAAACTTTTTCTCGCAATGCTTTGGTATTGGCAACTCTAATTCTGAAGTATTTATTAAAATTAGCTGCCAGCGACGGTGACTCACTGCTTGTTGGCTCATTATTTTTGGGCGTAGAATTCATGTCAATATCCATTGTCTAAACTGAGGCACCATTATAAAAAATGGCTATCTAATGAGTTTAGTAGTGGATTTGGAATTGTACAAATTTAACCGTGACTAAGAAAGTCACCGCTCACGACATAACAACCAAGGGAAAGTTACACCCTTGGTTTGAAAAATCATTTCAATAATGCATGAGTTTCTGGCAGCTGAGACACAATCCACAGCACCAATCTATGCTTAATATTTGGACCGTCTTCTTTATCTTCTGGTAATGGCTTAATTAATTTATCACTGACCAATAAACGGTAAATACATTCTACTTTATCTTTGTTTGATACGCCTTTGTCAAAGTCAGAGAATCCACGTTTTTTTGCATAGCCACCTCCTAGTTCCATCGCTAACTTAAATAACTTATCTTCATTCTTATGCTTTTTCATGGTTATCTCTTCTTAGTGATTAACGAACTTAAATTACGAAACTTGATCTGTTGCAATACCGTCTTTGGCCACTTGCCATAATGAATTGATTAACGGATTTTTTAAACGTTTTTTTAACGTACAGATCCCGACTTCAAATGGTGCTAACTCAGGGGTGACCTCAACAACACAAATTAAATCTTTTAATGGGCTGTTATCCAATACAATTTTAGGAACCATCCCTACTCCGAATCCTAAACTTACCATGCTTACGATGGCTTCATTACCTGCAACCTCGGTATATATTATAGGTCGAATATTTTTATGCTTAAACCACTGATCCAGTCGTTTTCTAGCCAAACCTTGTTCAGGAACAATCATTGGTAAACTATGCCACGGTAATGACGGTGGATGATGGCTAGCAATTAACGCCTGAACTTCACAGCGCTTAGTCGGAGCAATGAAGACTAACGGTGACAGCCCAATAGTTTGAAAAGCCAAGTTTGAAGGCATTAAATCCGGTTTGGCGGCAATGGCCATATCTTCTTGCTCATTTAGGACCCGGCCGATTGATAAGGCAACATCACCAGTCCTTAGCTTTATTTCTACTTTAGGGAAGTGTTGACGATAACGAGACAATATATGATGAAGGAAACTATGACTCGCCGTTACCGAGCAATAAATGCTAAGTTCACCACGCAAATCATTGCTATGCTCATTAAGTGAGCCTTTAAAGATATCCCATTGTGCAAGAGTTGTGGTGGCATACTGAGTGAACAAGCGACCGTGATGGCTTAACGTGACGGTTCGGTTATCACGTTCGAATAACACCACCCCTAACTGCTGTTCTAATTGCTTAATGTTACGACTTAAGGTCGAAGGGCTGACGTGACACTGCTCACTTGCCTGAGCAAAGTGCAATGACTCGGCCAGAGCAAGAAACATTTTTAGCTGACGATTATCCATCGCGTTAACCACCGTTCCACGTTGCAGATTATGCAACACAGTAGCCCATATATATCATTTTACGCAAGACTAATTTTGGATTATGGTTACTTTATTATCACAAACAAGTGATCACAATTAATCTTTTACAGGAATAGCATCATGGCGAATAATTACTTTAATACCTTACCGTTACGTGAACAATTGGCCCAACTGGGCAAGTGTGATTTTATGGACATCTCTGAATTTAGTGATGGCGTCAAGGCACTGGTAGGTAAGAAATTGGTTATTATCGGTTGTGGAGCTCAAGGTTTGAATCAAGGCCTTAATTTACGCGACAGTGGCTTAGACGTATCTTATTCCCTACGCGCAGAGGCAATTGCCCAGCAGCGCCAGTCATGGAAAAACGCGACCGAAAATGGCTTTACCGTTGGTACCTATCAAGAATTAATCCCTGATGCTGACGTCGTATTAAATCTTACCCCTGATAAGCAACATAGCTCAGTGGTTGAAGCAGTAATGCCACTAATGAAACATGGCGCGTGTTTAACCTATTCTCACGGCTTTAACATTGTTGAGGAGGGGATGAAAGTCCGTGAGGATTTAACCGTTATTATGGTGGCGCCGAAGTGTCCAGGGACCGAAGTTCGTGAAGAATACAAACGTGGTTTTGGCGTGCCGACGTTAATCGCGGTGCACGAAGACAACGATCCACAAGGTCAAGGCTTGGCACTGGCCAAAGCATACGCTGCAGGTACTGGCGGTCACAAAGCTGGTGTTTTAATGTCGTCATTTATTGCCGAAGTTAAGTCAGACCTTATGGGCGAACAAACCATCTTATGTGGCATGCTCCAAACTGGCTCAATCTTATGTTATGACAAAATGGTCGCTCAAGGCATTGATGCGGGGTACGCCTCTAAGCTTATTCAATATGGTTGGGAGACTATCACCGAAGCATTAAAATATGGTGGCGTTACCAACATGATGGACCGTTTATCAAACCCCGCTAAAATTAAAGCCTTCGAGCTAAGTGAAGAGCTCAAGCAAACTATGCGTCCTCTGTATAACAAGCATATGGACGATATCATGGGCGGTGCATTTTCATCGGGCATGATGGCTGATTGGGCTCAAGACGATCAAAAACTGCTTAACTGGCGCAAAGAAACGGGTGAAACAGCCTTTGAAAAACAAGCGGCTGGCGATTTCGACATTTCAGAGCAAGAATACTTTGACCATGGCATCTTAATGGTAGCTATGGTTCGCGCTGGAGTAGAGCTGGCTTACGAAACGATGGTGGCAGCAGGGATCAAAGAAGAATCGGCTTATTATGAGTCTTTGCACGAGACACCATTAATCGCCAATACCATTGCCCGCAAAAAGCTATATGAAATGAATGCAACAATCTCTGACACCGCTGAATATGGTTGTTATCTATATAACCACGCATGTTTACCGCTACTAGCCGATTTCATGTCTCGCATCGATACCGATGTTATTGGTAAGGGCCTTGAGTCTTCGAGCAACGGCGTTGACAATGGTCAGCTAATTATTGTTAACGAAGCACTGCGCAGCCATAGCGTTGAAAAAATTGGTAACACATTACGTGGTCACATGTCGGCGATGAAAAAAATCGTTTAATCATTTACCAACGATAAAGCCAGTGTTTACACTGGCTTTATCGCTCAATTTTGGTCACAGGTTGGTGGGCAGGAATTTCTTTAGCAAAACGCCCTGTCACGGTGCGAAAATAATCGAGGATGATTGGAAAGTCCTGATCAATATCACCACAAGGCGTCATTGGCGCGTTTAATATAATTTCTTTAGCGGAAAAATCGATACCTACCATTACAATGTCAATCTTTGCATGGTGAGCGATATGGTAAAAACCACTGCGCCAGCGCGTTATATTTCGTCGTGTTCCCTCAGGTGCTAGCCCAATGACAAAACGCTCGCGAGAATTAAACATAGTGACAACTTGCTCAACTAAGGCATTGTCTTTATTACGATAAACAGGAACGCCACCGATGGCTCTAAAAAACCACCCGAACGGAAAATTAAATAATTGATGTTTACCCAAGAATCGAATATCGGCCGCCAAAGCTGAACGTACTAGGATCCCAATCACAAAATCCCAATTACTGGTGTGAGGGCCTACTATAATAATATATTTATTTAAATTAGGTAGTTGCCCTACAATTTCCCAACCAAAGCAACGTAAAATTAATTGGCTAACTCTGCGCATCTCAATTCACTATATCTATAAAAACACTTTGCATTATAGCTAATCAATTGTAGATTAAGATAATATGTTTAACGTTTTAAAATCGCAGTTCGATTAGAATCGCCTTCAACCCTATTGAGCACCTTAAATGAATAATGTTTTTATCGAAACACTGATCGCATTAACATCAGTCATCGTATGTTGGATCCTGTACCGAGGGCTCATTAAATACAACGTACTTAATCACCCAGGTTCAAAATTGATAATTACTGGTTTTTGTTTATTACTGCTTAGTTTTACCATTGATATTACAGATAATTTCCCGCAACTTAATCAATATATCTTAATCGGTGAAACTCCTTACCAAGCATTTATTGAGAAGGTCGTGGGTTCACTGTTTGGTTTGATCTGTCTTGGGGTCGGATTTCGATGCTGGCTACCCTCCATTTTAGAAGCTTCAATCGCTAAAAAAAGCCTTAAAACCTTAAATAATAAATTAGAACAGCTAGTTGATGAGCGAACCTCACAATTAAGCACCGTAAATAATCAATTACTTATTGAAATAAAGGAACGAGAAAAAACTCAGCAAGAGCTTAACAATCATATCTACAACGATGTATTAACCAAGCTCCCCAACCGATATTCATTACTTGAGTATTTAGAACACGAAAAACATCGCAATGCTAATTCAGACAGTAATCATGCTATTTTTCTGATTGATATTAATAACTTCAAATCGGTGAATGACTCACTGGGGCATGCATTTGGCGACAAAGTACTGGTCGCCATTGCCAAACGATTAGCGTTTAACCATCGCAGTGAAGATTTTTTAGGGCGCTTTGGCGGCGACGAATTTATGCTGGTGCTACCCGCTCTTAAAGGCACTATTCCAGATGTTGCACTTCAAACTTATAATAACGCCGCTAATTTATTGGAAATACTCAGTGCCCCTTTGAAAGTCGATGAGCATCATCTTAATTTAACCGTTAGCATTGGGATCACCGTATTTAATTATAACAAGATGGGCTTAGCTGAAGATGTCTTACGCCAAGCCGATATTGCGCTGTATCACGCTAAAGATAAGGGCCACAGTGTCTTTTCATTTTTTCAGCCAGAAATGCAAAAGAAGGCCCAAAATCGCTTAGGAAAATCAGCAGAGCTGCACCAAGCAATCCACAACAAAGAACTGTTCTTACATTATCAACCGCAAGTTGATAATGCAGGTAAAATAATGGGGTTAGAAGCACTATTACGCTGGCAACACCCTACCAGAGGCATTGTTGATCCAGGTGAATTTATTGCCCTGGCTGAAGAAATTGGGGTTATTGATAAACTCGGGCGTTATATTTTACACTTAGCCTGCCAAGAGTGTGCTCAAATAGTTGGTACTGCATACCCTGAAAGCAAATTAAAAATAGCGATCAATATTAGCCCGAGCCATTTCTTCCAAGATGATTTTGTCAATCAAATCAGTGTAATTCTGGCCAGTTATGACTTATCAAATATTAGAATTGTGTTAGAAATTACCGAAGAAGAAACTATTGCCGATATTGAGGATGTTACCGAAAAAATGATTCTGCTGAGTCGTCAAAATGTCAGTTTTTCCCTTGATGACTTTGGCACTGGCTACTCGTCACTGACTTATTTAAAACGCTTACCGATTGAAACAGTCAAGATTGACCGTTCATTTATTAATGATGTCGTCACCAACCCTGATGATGCATCGATAGTGACCGCAATCTTAACCATGACCAATGCATTAAAAATTGATGTTATTGCAGAAGGCATTGAAAATAAAGAACAACATGAGTTCTTAAAAAATAACAACTGCCAGTATTATCAAGGGTATTTTTTTGGCAAGGCGCAAAGCATTAGCGCCCTAACTGAGTCAGGGCTACTAACGAAAAGGTCACGTTAATGATTAATTAATTTATGCAGTTTATTAAAAATTAACTCACCATCGACGCGAATACCATTGTGCTCGTAATCGCTCGATACCCACGTTTTAATGTTATTAATCTGTGCCACGGTTTCTAAGCTGTAATTAATATCGACGTACATGTCATTAAAGTAAATAGCAGCCGCTACTGGCACCTTATTGTCTTTCAATTGCTGCAAATCATATAATAGTGGCCAGTCCTCTTTCTCACTCAAAATAGTGGCCGCTTGTTGCAACGGGATTAAATTAGCGAACTGCTCAAACATCCACGGGTAAACCATCTCGCCAGTAAAATAGAAATCATTACCGGTCACGTAATTAAACTGGGTCGCTTGATCGTGACGAACACTGTCGGCCGACCATTGTGAGGCAAAGTTTTGGCAATAAATAGACTCATGCAAGATCGCAAAAAACGGGTTGGTGTCGTAATCGAGCATGCTCATTAATTGATGCTTAAAGACATGACTAAGTTCTTGAGCGGAGTCGACCTCTACAAATGCTTGTTCTAACAGATAATAAAGCGCTTCATGGCCACCTGTAACGCCAAGGTTAATCCCGAGTAGTTGAAAGTGCTCAACCGTTAGCTGCTGGCCATTGGGCAAAACCTCATGGTGGCTCTTTAAGTGATCGGCGATTAATGTCGCATAATGCTGCGCTTTAGGGAACTGGGTATAAAACTGCTTATTCTTAGATTCTACTCGTCCATAAGTAGCCTTATAGACATCGGTTGCTGGGCGCGTTAACGAAGGTAGTCCACCCGTAATAAACGCTTGATTCAAGCCATGCGGAGCACTCGACAAATAGCGCAACACACAAAAACCACCGAAACTCTGGCCCAAAATAGACCATTTTTGCTCACCAATATGGGCCTGTCTTATCAACTCAGCGTCTCTAACAATGTTATCAGCACGGAAATGGCTTAAATAATCAGCCTGAGCTTGTGGTGAAGCAAAGTGGCGTAATGTTTGTGCACTTACTGCTGAGCTATTGCCAGTGCCACGCTGATCAAGCAACAAAATGCGATAGTGCTGCGACGCAGCTTTAATCCAACCATCAAGACCAGTCGGGCGACCCGCAGCAAAGCCTGGTCCACCTTGAAAATACACCAAATAAGGTAATTGGTTTTCAACCCCAGCCTTACTCGCCACTTCACGCACGTAAATCGTCAGCGAGCCAGCATTAGTGTCTTGGTAATCTAACGGCACGGTAAAATTAAGATCTTGGCAATAGAGATCATTGATAATGTAGCTGTCATTCATAGTTGATATCGCAATATTGAGTAATAAATTTATTATACAATATACTTAATACGACATGAGCAAAGTACTAAATATATTTACAATCACAAAAAGTAACAAAAATAACGCTTAAAATCGCTTGGTTGCTGGCTTTCTCGCTGTATTGTGATTAAATTAGCACTCTTATACATTTAACTATGAACGGACTATCCCATGCTAGAGACAGCACTGCCTAAATTAGAGCAGCTTATTGAACAATTACTAGATAAAAACCAGTCGTTGCGACAAGATGTTGCCAATATTAATCAACAAAATGAACAGTTAAACACTAAACTAAGTGAGTTAACTGATGAAAATGAAATTC
>JABSRS010000008.1:3985-6587 GCA_013214885.1 Gammaproteobacteria bacterium | reverse complement strand
TGAGCAAGAAGAAAAACACGCTTCAACATTAAATAAAATTAATGCATTGCTTGGTCGACTAGAGCAGGAAGCATGAGTCAGAAGTTAGAAATAACACTGCTCGAAAAAACAATGACTGTTGCTTGCCCCCTGGGACAAGCGGCGGCATTGTTAGAATCCGCTGATATCTTGAATAAAAAGATGACAGAAATTCAAACAAAATCACCGACCACCAGTTTATTAAATATTGCCCTAATGTCAGCGTTAAACATTAGTCATGAATTAATTAGTTTAAAGCAGCAACAAGACGACGATCAGCAAGCATTATTAACCCGGCTCGATGATTTAACTCACACCATTGAACAAGCCTTAACAATAGAAAAAACATAACCAATGTCGCTGTTGGTAAAGTGATGATAAATAATCTATTCTAGAGTCATCTTAGGCTCGTTCAGGATCATCACATTGACCGATTACATTAATCAACTCCTTGCTCAATACCAACCCTTAACCCAATTCCAATGGTTAGATAGCGCAATACTCGTTGCTGTGATGTTAGCTGTTAGCGTTATTGTCGATAAAATTGACCGACGTATCTTGCTCAATTTATTACATAAATTATTAGATAAAACCTCGCCGAACCTGTTTAAGCTATTAGAAAATCACCAAGCGTTAGCGAAGATTGCAGCGATAATCCCATTGTTAATTATTTCGTTATTAACCCCTATCGCCTTAAATAATTACCTCTGGCTCCAAGAGTTAATACTGGTTATTTGTAATCTGGCTATCTTGGTTAAAGTCGCCCTATTTCTCGCGGCATTGCTTGATGTACTGCTTGGTATTGCACGCATGCGCGGCTTAAACAAAAAATTACCCGTAAAAAGTATTATCCAACTGATCAAAGTCTTCTTGTTTATCATCACTACCATACTGTTGATATCGACCGTACTGAACAAGTCGCCGCTGTACTTCCTCAGTGGTTTAGGTGCAATGGCGGCGGTATTGTTATTAGTATTTAAGGACACCATTTTAGGTTTTGTGGCGGGGGTACAACTGGCGGCCAATCAAATGGTCGGTCGTGGCGACTGGATTGAAATGCCAAAATATGGAGCCGATGGTGAAGTATTAGAAGTCGCGTTAACGACCGTCCAAGTCCAGAACTGGGATAAAACGATTACTATGATCCCAACCTATGCCCTGATTAGTGATTCATTTAAAAACTGGCGAGGAATGGAGCAGTCAGGCGGTCGCCGAATTAAACGCTCGATTCATATTGATATCACCAGTATTCGTTTTTTAGACCACGAAATGCTGGATCACCTTACCAAAATCGAATGTATTAACAATTACTTATTGGACAAGCAGCAGCAGCTCGATTCAGATAACAAGCTGATTGACGGCGACTTAAATAATACCGCCAATGGTCGAAAATTAACGAATGTCGGTACATTTCGCGCTTACCTTGAGTTTTATTTAAAAAACCACCCGATGGTAAATCAAGACATGACCTTAATTGTTCGCCAGCTGGCAGCCACTGAAAACGGTCTGCCGATTGAGCTTTATTTGTTTTGTACCGATCAGCGCTGGGCAGCGTATGAATCTATTCAAGCCGATTTGTTTGATCATATTTACGCTGTCTTGCCTGAGTTTAAATTACGCGCATTTCAGAGCCCGACAGGTCATGATTTTAGCCAACTAACCAGGAACTAACATGAAATTTATTGTATTGACCTTATTACTAGCCGCTCAGCTGCTACTAGCACCTCAAGCACATGCCAATCCTGCTCAAGCTATCAAGCAGGTAATGAAAAACCAGCAAGACGCCTGGAATAAAGGCGATCTTAAGGCATTTATGGCAGGGTATTGGCACAGTGATAAGTTACGCTTTGCTTCAGGTAATAGTTATCGCCATGGCTGGCAAACGACCCTAGACAACTACATCAAAGGTTACCCAGATCGTGCCACCATGGGTCAGCTAACCTTTGATATTATTGAAATTGAAAACCTCAGTGAAGACGTCGCATTAGTGTTTGGTCACTGGCAATTGGCCAGAGAAAAAGATCTGCCGCAAGGACTCTTCACCTTAGTGTTTCGAAAAATTAACGGTCAATGGCTAATTACCCGAGATCACACCTCAAGCGCCAAATAACCCTTAAAAAGATAAGGGTAATTGACCACGACCAACAATTACGCCATCATTGCCCCAAACTAATTTGGTAACAACAAAGAGATTTTTATGCTGTCACAACCAATGATCGAAAAATTAAACGAACAAATTAACCTTGAGTTTTACTCTTCTAATCTTTACCTCCAAATGAGTGCTTGGTGTGAAGACAAAAGCTTTGATGGTGCCGCGTTGTTTTTACGTAGCCATGCCAACGAAGAAATGGAACACATGAAGCGTTTATTTACCTACGTTTCTGAAACGGGTGGCCTACCTATTTTAGGTACGATCGCCGCGCCACCACATAATTATGAATCTTTACATGATATTTTCGTTCAAATTTTTGAACATGAATGCCTTATCACCAAACAGATTAATGAACTGGCCCACGTTGCGTTTAGCTCACAAGATTATTCAACCTTTAACTTCTTACAATGGTATGTGGCCGAGCAACACGAA
>JABSRS010000008.1:0-3975 GCA_013214885.1 Gammaproteobacteria bacterium | reverse complement strand
CATCTTAGACAAACTTGACCTAATTGGTCACGATGGCGCTGCACTGTTCTTAATGGACAAAGATTTTGCCGCACTTGCGACATCAGGCGGCTCTAGCATCATGGCACCGGGTTCAACCGTCGTCTAATTTAAGCTACAATAGCCTCATTAAAAAGGATGCCTCGGCATCCTTTATTTTTTTAGTAGAGAGTACAATGAAACAATTCGACGTTATTATTATTGGCGCAGGTGCTGCTGGCCTCCATTGTGCAGCAACTGCAGGTTTTAGAGGGCGCAAAGTATTGCTGCTCGACAATGCAAAAAAAATCGGTCGAAAAATTTTAATTAGTGGCGGCGGTCGTTGTAATTTCACCAATTACAATATTGAACCATCGGCATTTCTCTGCACCAACCAACACTTTTGTAAATCAGCCCTGAGTCGCTATACCCAATGGGACTTTATTGCCTTGGTCGATAAATACAATATTGCGTACCACGAAAAAACTCTCGGCCAACTCTTTTGTGATGACAGTGCGAAAGACATTGTTAACATGTTAGACGCTCAATGCCGCGACGCTGGGGTAACTACGCAATTACGTACTGAAATTACTGGCATTGAAAAACACCAAGACAACTTCGAACTGACCACCAGTCAGGGTGAGTTTTCTGCGCCATCACTGGTCATCGCCACTGGTGGACTATCGATGCCAAAACTTGGTGCAACCTCATTTGGCTATAAAGTTGCCGAGCAATTCAAGCTAAAAATGACCGATACCTGCGCGGGATTAGTGCCATTCACGTGGCAAAATATCGACAAAGAAAACTATGAGTGCCTATCAGGCATTAGCCTTCCAGTGTCGATCACCTGCGAAGATGGCACCAATTTTAGTGAAGACATGTTATTTACTCACCGTGGACTTTCTGGCCCCGTAGTTTTACAAGTATCGTCATATTGGTCAGCGGGACAAGCGATAGCAATAGACTTGCTGCCAGGTGAAGATTTGGCAACGCAGCTTAACGCTGCCAGAGAGAGTAATCCTAAACAAGCCTTAAAAACCTGCCTTAGCCAAATTTTTCCAAAGCGGTTAATCGAGCGCCTAATCGAGCTCAATAAATTAACCGACTTGCCGTTAAAGCAACTTAGCGAGAAAGACATAAAGTCAGTCAGTGATTATTTCCACCGTTGGATCATCAAACCAAACGGCACCGAAGGCTATCGCACCGCAGAAGTAACATTAGGCGGCGTCGACACCGACGAGCTATCATCAAAAACCATGATGGCTAAAAACGTCGAAGGGCTTTATTTCATCGGTGAAGTTATCGATGTCAGTGGCTGGCTCGGCGGCTACAACTTCCAATGGGCATGGTCGAGCGGCTGGGCTTGTGGACAGGCTGTTTAGTATGGATACGATACTAGAGTGAAAGAGCTCAATTCGTCACGTCTGAATGAAATTAAGGGCTAAGCAAGTCAATTATCACCCTATACGTAGATCATATGTACTAAATGTGGACAATTAATATATAAACAAGCCAGCAATAATCCGGAACAGCCTGCAATTTGCCAAGGTTTGAAAACACCAGGTTGATATTGCGAGCTTGTCGCCAAATCAATAGAGCTCGGTTTACTAAATAAATAAATTGTAACTAGCAGTAAGATATAAGCAACCAGCAATATTAATGCGATTGATTGGGTCGTTAATGCCACAATAATTAAGCTGACGGCCATTGAACCCGCAGCCCAATATTTTGCTTTTTTAGGTACAACTTGATACTTAGCCCAAGCGGACAAATTACGACCAAATTTGGGGTGATTTAATAACCATTGAGTCATTCGAGCCGATGAACGGCTAAAACAAGCTAACGCCAGAATGAAAAAAATAGTTGTCGGCATTACTGGTAGAATAATACCAATAACGCCGCAGCCCACCATCAAAATTCCACCGCCAAAATATAGATATTTCTTACAGGATACGAGCTGTTTTTTTAAACCGTGCACTGACCTCATTAAGCGTTTGCTAACACATTATCGACACAATGATGTGCATACAGGAATGCGTCTTTAGCGCCATCAAGCATTGTTTTTTCTTCAGATTCTGAAAAATCGAGTAATTCCACTGACTGCATAAATTCACGCCATGCACTGCCTCCGCCACTTCCAGGGCCAGCTAAAAATCGCGCGCCAAATTCACCCGTTAAATTAAGCTTGCCAACTTCTCTCGCCAGGATCGCGGCCCCTAATTTAGACCCTTCGATAACATATAACCAACCAATAGCGGCAGGCAATGAAAGTGCGTTGACCTCGTCATTGTTAATTGATGAAACTGGCTGGTTAAAATCGGTTAAGTCTAGCTCAAGGTAATTCAAACGACAGCGAGAGCCTAAATCATTAAACACCGTTGTTAGCTGTTTATTTTGATAAAGCGGAGCCACTTTTTCCATCAACTTGTGCTGAAATCTCAAAAAGTTAATATAGTTCTCGTTACTCTCGAAAGGCTCATAAGACATTACTTTGTCATCAAGACTTTGATGCGTATCGGTGGTGATAGCACGCAATTGAGTAATACGTGGATATTGTTTGCTGGCGATGTTTCCCATTATTCTACCCGTTTTATTTATTGTATAACTAAAATTATTATGCCTTGAACGATATATTTTGAATCAACGTAAGGACTCTTTATATTTACGATTTCAGTGATAAGCACTTGGTTTAAATGTAAATTAAATGCGAATTAGTAACCTTACGTAAGATTCATATTTTTCGTAAAAAATCACAAGTTATTACGATACGTAATAATAGTGCATTATTAATACCGCATCAAATACTAATGAGATAGATTAACGTTCGTATTCAGTGTGCGTGTCACATAACTAAACATTACGTCAGCTTCTTTGGTTAAATTCACTTAATTAATTATCTTCAGTAAGTAGTTGTGTTGCTGGGATGCCGTTCTCTTGCAGGAATGCTAATAGCTTCACCAGATGCTGAATGTCTGCTGTTTTATCGGCCCCGATCACAATAGGCTTTTGATGATTAGCGGTTGTTTTTTCGAGTAAAGCCAGTGTGAAGTGTTGCCAGTCAGTGTATTTTGTACCGTCAATTGCCCAATAAGGTGATTGATTAAGAATATTGATGGTTAATGATTCCTGGTCGACTTCAGAAACGGCTTGCGAGTCTGAACTTGGCAGCTCAACATCCAATGACTCCAATCGAACAGAGGCTGTTAACAATAAAAACACCATCACGATGAAAATAATATCAAGCAGTGGCGTGAGATCGAGGGATAGACCTGTATTTGATGTATTCGGTGATACTTTTATCATAGTGATCGAGCTTTCAGTTGTTGCTCATCCGTTATAGTTAGCTTTTCCAATGAAGTATGCTGCATCGAAAAACCTTCCAACCACAGATTTACATAATTAAGAGTATGTTCTAATTTAGCCACCAGTCGATCCGCCCAAAGTCCTAATAGTTGGGCTCCGGCAATAGCTGGTAAGGCGACAAGAAGCCCCACAGCAGTTGTTCGCATTGCAAGCCCTAAACCATCGGCTAAATCGCTAGGGGCGATACCACCGGTCGACGCCGCAACTCCCTTAAACATCTCGATTAGACCTAAAACAGTTCCTAACAAGCCAAGCAATGGGCTAATTACACCAATTAGAGTTAGTAATCGAAGTCCTGAATGCAATTGGTGACGTTTTTCTTGTAACCACATATTTGCCGCATCTTCACGCAGATTTTTTGAAAAAGATTGGTGAACCAATAACATCGCAACCCCTTTATATAAAAGAGAGCGACGAGGAATAAGCTCTTCAACTAATGACTCAATGGCAGCAGCATTGGTAGGTGATATTTTAGCAAGTTTTCGGCGAATATCTCTTTTACCGACCCCTAAACTAATCATTACCTGAAAGAGCCTTTCGATGATGATCATTACTGTAAGTAGCGAGCAAATTAATAATGGCCAAGTCATAGGGCCAAGTTGTGCTTGCAGGTTA
>JABSRS010000078.1 GCA_013214885.1 Gammaproteobacteria bacterium | reverse complement strand
ATAGCAACATCAAGCTCACGCCCGGTTGTAACCATCGGGCCAGAGGCAAAATTTTGCGCAGGGCGTTCGGTCATGGCAAAAACACGGGTAGCCATGCCTTCACCGAAGGCCTGCATTGAACGTGCTTGTTCAATATCAGCCTTAAACCCTGATGTTTTAGCATTGGCTAAGTTGTTTGCTCTTACTGCGGTAGCGTTAAGATTTTCTTTAGCACCACTCATGGATATATAAAGTAGTTTATCCATCATTTGCCTCGTCAATTAAATAGCGATAAAACTAATTAGTTATATAGAAGCAATTGGTGTGCCAGAAATGAGAGGAAATAAATAAAACGTTAAAAAAATGAAGGCACTCGATTGAGTGCCCTAAGATAATTCGAAATTATCTAATTTGGAGAATAGTTTGTGACAAGGTTTGGTTCACTTCTAAGGCTCTTGAGTTCGCTTGGAAGTTACGCTGCGCTGAAATCAAATCAACCAGTTCAGTAGTTAAATCAACGTTAGCTTGCTCTAAAGCCGCCGAGTTAATCGTCCCAAAAGTACCAGTATCAGCTTCTCCTGATAAAGGTTCGCCCGAACCCAAGCTTTTTTTCCATGAGGTGTTACCGATTTGAGTTAGCCCTTGCTCGTTTCTAAAACGCGCCATCGCGATTCGGCCCAGTGGCTCGGAGCTGCCATTACTGTAAGTTGCCTTAACTAAACCATCGGGACCAATTTCGACCCCTGTTAATCGACCGACAGTTAAGCCATCTTGCTCTAAAGATGTTACTTCAAAGTTGGCAGAAAACTGAGTTGGCCCAGTAAATTTCAAACTAATTTGCTGACTTTGATCGGAACCGGCACCAATAGCTCCAGCACCACCGGTTCCCAGTGGTTGGTAGGTAACATCTGACGATGCCGGTAGTGCTGGGACTGGTACATAGACACCGCTTGAATCAAATTTAATTTTACTACCAACATGTGCTGTGCCAACAGTTGGACCCGTTAGCACACCTGCAGGTGCTATCGCATCAACTTTAGTGCCATCAACAGCAGTAAATGCTGCCCATTGGTTTGGATCAGTTGATGGGGCTAAATCATCTTTGACAAAATAAGTAGTCTGAACGTGAGCTTCACCGAGTGAGTCATAAATAGTGATCGAGGTTGAATGGTTATAGGTTGTTGGATCCGTATGATCAAATGCTGCTACCGACATCGCTTTTGCCGTTGCGGGTAGATTCATTGACATTTTAACTTCAGCAGACTTTTGTGGGATCCCTGCGGTTTCTGGGATTTGCAGCCCCTTGGTTGTGGTCAAATTAATGGCAGATGACGATCCATCTTTATTCACTGGATAGGTTTGTAAATAATTGCCATTTGAGTCAACGATAAAGTTTTCATTGTTCAGCTTAAAGGCACCAGCGCGCGTAAAGTTTAGGTCTTTACCATCAAGACCACCCGAGGTAACAAAGAAACCAGGCCCAGTAATTGCTAAATCGAGTGCATTGTTGGTAAATTTAAGGCTACCCTGGTGAAATTGCTGCGCCACTTGTGCCGTCGTAGCTCCATCACCAGCTTTTGTTTTAGAGTTAGTAAAGAGTGACGACGCGTAAACATCAGCAAATTCAGCACGAGATTCTTTAAAACCAATGGTATTGACGTTAGCAATATTGTTTGCTGTAACATCGAGATCTTTCTTTGCAGCGGCTAAACCACTTAATGCGATATTAAAAGACATAATTAAATCCTCTTCCTAAGTTATTCTTCAGCAACTGCTAACACGTCGTTTAGCGAAATATTGCCAAGACCTCTTAAATTTAAAATAACGCCGTTGGCTGTGTTGCCTAAACTAACGCTTGCAACATGACCGTAAGTCGACACAGCAAGTTCTTGCTGCTCTCCTTCAACCAATCCAGTTGCGCTTATCTTATATTCACCTGTCGGGACTGGTTTCCCATCTTCATCGGTACCATCCCAACTAAAATCATTATTGCCTGCTGGAACATTCGCCATACTAATGGTTTTAATTAATTCACCCGCTGAGTTTTCGACTCTTAAAGTAAGCCCACCCATTGACTGAGGTAAGCTAACTACCCCGTCGATGCCATCTCCTTCTAGCTGATAACTTTCATTAGATGGGATTAATACTTTTTGCCCCACTAAGGTCGATGCCTGCAAAGCTTGAGACGATGTCATTACCGAGTTGAGATCTTCAAACTGCGCGGTCATTTGCGAAATACCCTCAACGGTACTAAATGATGCCATTTGAGAAATCATCGTATCGTTGTCGACAGGCTTCGATGGATCTTGCATCGATAACTGTTGAGTCAGTAATTTCAAGAAATCTGCTTGATCTAGTGACTGGTTTTTACCATCATCAACTTTGACTTGGTCGGTCTGCCATTTCATTGAATCAAGGTAAGCGTTAGAAATTGTTCCCATGAGTTACCCCTTATTTGCCAAGCTGCAATGTTTTCATTAGCATTTGCTTGGCGGCATCGGCTACTTGAACATTAGTTTGATATGAGCGAGATGCAGAAATCATATTGGCCATTTCTTCCATCACATTGACGTTTGGTTTATAGATATAACCATCTTCATCGGCTAATGGATGGTTTGGGTTATATTCTTGGCGCAGCGGATCTTGATCTTCAACAATCCCCAACACCTCAACTTTTACTGATGCTTGTTGGTTCGCGGCAGCTTCTTGCATCCTAGCGGCAAAAACTGGATGGCGGCCACGATAAGTCGTATCGGCACTGCTGCTAACACTGTTAGCATTGGCTAAGTTTGAAGCGGTCGTGTTTAAGCGCAGTGATTGGGCGCTCATGCCCGAACCAGCCACATCAAAAATATTATATAAACCCATGATTAAGCTCCTTTAATGGCTAGTCTTAGCCCCTTAAATCTACCGCCGAGAAATTGTAAGCTCGATTGGTACTCTAATGAATTTTGCATATACAAGTTTCGTTCGACTTGGACATCAACCGTGTTGCCATCGCCCGTATCAGGCTGGTTTGGCACTCGATAGCCAATACCATCGCTGACCGATGCATTCAGATTAAAGTGCTTATCATTAGTACGAGCCATACTGGTATTTAAGCTTGATTTCGCATTGCGCATTGCCGAGGCAAAATCAAGGTCTCGGGCTTTGTAATGGGGGGTGTCAGCATTAATGATATTACTGGCGATAAGTTCAGCACGTTGCGAACGAATGCCAACAGTGTGTTGCGCTAGCCCAAGTGCTTTATCAAATGAAATTGCCATAATTTTGTCTCCCCCGTTACATTGATTGTTTAAATGCAACCTACGTGCCAAGAAGCCAAAAGTGTCATGGTTTATCGATATAACAATAAAAAGGTGGTGAGATATGATGGGAAAACAGCTAGTAACAAGACTGTGAAGTCGCTGTAACTAGCTGCATGAAGGAGAACCAAGCTATTTGTTCAGTTTATAGACAATCCCTGACGAGCAACGATCCATATCAAATGATGTGGTTAAACCATTAATAGATTCCGAGGCTCCTAACATTAAATAGCCGTTTGGATTGACCGCTTTGGCAAAATTGCCAAAAATTTGCCGCTTTATCGCTGGCGAAAAGTAAATAAGAACATTACGACAAAAAATAATGTCAAACTTTCCTAACATCGCATAACTGTCAAGCAAATTAAACTGGCGAAATTTCACATGTTTTTGCAGTTCGGGCTTAACTTTGTAGCAACCTTGACTCGCAGGGGTGAAAAAACGTTTTAATCGCTGATCTGACAAACCGCGTCCCAAGGCAAGACTATCATATTCTCCTTGTTTACAGTGGGCGAGCATACTGGTGGAGATATCCGTCGCTAACACATCAAAGCCTCTGGCGAGTAAACCTGGATTCTTGGCCTGATATTCAAGACAGGTCATCACGATTGAATACGGTTCTTGGCCTGATGAACTCGCCGCTGACCATATTTTTAATGGCCTTGATAGCTTGCTAAATTCAGGCAACAAGCGATTAGTCAATAACTCGAACGGATAGCGATCTCTAAACCACAACGACTAATAGGTAGTCATGGCATCAATGACCACAGCGCGCAATTCGCGCTGCCTGATATCCATGACTAGTTTTACTAATTCAGGCAAGCTTTGGCATTTAAATTGGCTAAGCAATGGCGATAGTCTGCTTTTGACTAGGTATTGCTTATTAATACCCAATACGATACCGCAATGTTGTTCTAAAAACGCACAAAAGTCAGCGTATTCTCTGTCCGTTAAAGTATTATTTGTCACTCACAATTTCCCGAGCGGGCTCAGAATGCAAAATATTAATATTTCGTTCTACCGCAGCTGCTAAATCATCAGGGTTAAATTTGGCAATAAAATCATCAGCACCGACATTATCAACCATCGCTTGGTTAAAAACACCGCTTAATGAGGTATGCAAAATAACCCGCAAATCTTTCAATTTTTCTCTATTACGGATCTCAGAAGTTAATGTATAACCATCCATTTCTGGCATTTCAATATCTGAGATTAATAAACCGAGTTTTTCAGTGATCGATTTTTCACAGGTATTGGCCAATTCCACCAATTGCTCTAACGCATCACGACCATTTTTAGCTACCATCATCTCTAAGCCAAGCGGCGTTAATGCCCGCTTAATTTGATTTAATGCGACCATTGAGTCATCGGCAATCATCAATATTTTATCTGAGTTACCAATAATATTTTGAGTTTCTTTGAGTAATTCTTCGCTCATATTATCATCTGATGGTGCAACTTCCATCAGGATTTTCTCAACATCAAGGACTCCAACTATTTCACCATCAATTTCAGTTACCGCGGTTAAATAGTTGGTATCGCCAGCACCATCAGGTGGCGGCAATATTTGTTCCCAATTGAGATTAACAATACGTTCTACTGAACCGACCAAAAAACCCTGAATAGAACGATTATATTCAGTAATAATAATAAATCTATTGGCTAAATCATCAATTGGGGCTTGCCCCGTTGCAATACTGATATCAATGACCGAAATGGTTTCACCACGAATATGGGCAATGCCCCGAACTTCAGGGCGTAAACCAGGTAAGGCGGTTAAACGCGGACACTGTAATACTTCCTTAACTTTAAAGACGTTAATTCCATATCGATGTTTGCTATTATTTAACCTAAACAACAATAACTCTAGGCGATTTTGACCAACTAGTTGCGTGCGTTGATTGACTGAATCGAGAACACCGGCCATAACAACTCCATATTATTAGACAGAGACAGAAATTATTTTGGGTAAAATATTCCATGAGAAACTTTACTACATCGCGTTTGTACCGCAAAATAAACTATTAAATAAATCTTATAAAATTTATTACATATAAGATAGTATAAACTAACAAATTATGAAATATATGAAAAAATTAATTTTAAATCTAAGTTGCTTGATATCGTTATTTTCGTTGTCGGTTAACGCAACAGCAAATAATGAGCAGCGCCGCCAAGAGATTTATCAGACGGTTGAGTCTTTTTTATCGCAGCAACTTATTGCCAAAGATGATGAAAAGATTGAAATAACCGTTAACAGAATCGATAGCAGGATAAAAATACAACCATGCGCTACGCCGTTAACTGTCGCCTTAGCGGGCAAGAGTAAATTGGTGCGTAATACCACGGTCCAAGTGAAATGTGGCCCTCAATGGAAGATGTATGTGCCTGCCCGCATCAAGCGACTGCAAAAATTAGTCGTGGCGAGTCAAAACATTGCCGCTGGCACTTTACTCAGTAATACTAATTTAGTCATCGCCTACCACGATGTTTTAACATTGCGAGGCTCGTCAATTGATGCGATTGATATTATTAGTGGTTCGAAAATCAAGCGCTATGTCGCCCAAGGTCAGGCGATTACCAATAATCTAGTCTGCTTAGTTTGCAAAGGCGATCCTGTCACCATTTTTGCTCGAGCAGGATCATTAACCATAAAATCGGTTGGCGTGGCTCAAAAAGACGGTAGCTTGGGGCAAAATATTGCCGTACGAAACACCAGTTCAAAGCGGATTGTTCAAGCGATGGTGGTGGCGGTTGGTGAAGTTGAAATTAAATTAAATTATAAAAAAGACTAAAGGTAAGTTAAACTTTGCCGATAAGAAGATATGAAGAATTAATTTTTGTAGGGATTGAGTCATGGCGATAGATATGAACAAAGTTGCAGGCAACCATAGTCAACAACTTGACAATATAAAACTAAAATCACAAAACGCTAACCAAACCGTTAAGCAACAGACGGTACAAAGCCAAGCGCAGAGTGAAGCTAGCAGTAAGCCTCAGGTTAAAGACTCGGTGTCTTTAACACAACAGGCACAACAGTTGCATAAGATAAAAGACAAATTAACTAATACTTCCTCAATTGATCAAGAAAAAGTTGAATCAATTCGTAAAGCAATTGCCGCGGGTGATTACAAAGTAGATCCGCAAAAGCTGGCTGCGAACTTGGCTAAATTCGAGGGAGATCTATCGAAGATCTTTTAGATGAATATTATAGAGCTTGAGCAACACCTTATTCTTCAGCAACAACAGTCCCAACAGCTAATCGCCTTGTTGGAACAAGAAAATCATGCCCTAATCGAGCGAGAACCTGAAAAAATTCAGGCTCTTGCTGAATCTAAACAGCAACTGCTAATTGCAATAAACGACTGCGACCAGAAAATTAAGCTGTTACTTGCCCCTGATCTCACTCTGCCAGCAGAGTTACTCGAATTAAAAACATCTATTGATAATAATATCAAATTAAGTCAACAGAAAAACGAAATAAATGGCCGTGCCATCGATTTAAGCATTAGTAGTATTGAAAGACTTCAAAGTTCTTTAATCAAAAAGCGTGCTGGTAACTCGATGACATATAACCAGAAAGGAAAAACCCAGGGCAGCAGCGCTCGCGGTGGCTACATTTCGGCATAATTATTGCTCCTATTCATTATTACTAAATTAATCACGACTTAGTGCCAAAATACAGGCACCAACATCCAATTGGGGATTTCTTATGCCATTCCGACACATCGCTACCCTTATTATGCTTAGTTTGATTGCTGGCTGTAGTAGTTCTACCGATAAATACATTGAGTACCAAATTACTCCACCTGCACAATTTGTAGTATTGCATGCGATTGGATATGCGCCGATTAGCAGCCAAAAAGGTGATACTAAGACCGCTAAGATGCTCAATGCCATTAGAGCGTCAAAACTGGCTGCTTATCGAGAGCTAAGTGAGCAGGTCAACGGTCAACAGATCTCAGGTCAGGCTAGCGTTAGTGAGTTAATTATTCAGAGTTCTAGCTTTAAAACATCGGTTCAAGGGTTAATTCGTGGTGCTAAAGTGGTGCAAAGTTATCCCGTTAACGATGACATTTATGCCACCGAACTAGAGCTAGACTTTGCCGTGGTGTATCAGCTTTACACCTCGTCGAATTCACCACGTCGTGTTTCCAACCGCTAAGTAGGGTTCAAGATGAAATTGCTAAATCTGTTAATGCTAACCACTCTATTAGTTAGCACTCACTGTGCCAACGCGGCCTGGTTTGAATCCAAAGGCCAAGCTCAGATCCTTAATGATGAAATCGAAATTGCCAGAAACCATGCAGTACAAGATGCGCTACGCCAAGCACTACTCTTTGCAGGTGCCAATATTAATAGTGTCCAAGAAATTAGTCACGGCTTGCTCACCGCCGATCGTTTTGAGGTGCGTGCCCAAGGAACAGTTCGAGATATTCAGTTAATTAACGAACGTCACAAAGGTGGTTATGTCAGCGTGACAATTAGAGCTGACATCATGCCTCAAGACAGCCAATGCCAAGCGTCTGTTTACACCAAAACTATCGCGCTAACAGAATTTGACCTATTACAGCGATCGCAAGCTAGCCACGGTGCTATATTTGATCTGGGCGAGGCTGTGGCAAACAGACTCAGTAACCAAATAAAACAGTCATTAACTAAATTAGCCACCACCCAGGTGTTACCTCTCCAACAAAGCTGGCGCCACAATAATCAACCAACCAATATCAGCACTAGTCTGGCACCTTTTGCTCGGTTAGCCAGTGCTAACAACGCACAATACGTGTTAACCGCCCAAATTACTGATATCTCAATGTATCAAGCAAAAAGTAGATGGCTAGGATTTAGTAGTAAGACACCACTACGTCAGTTTTCAATTGCTGCTTATTTATATCAAGGGATCAATGGCGAAATGGTGTGGAGTAAAAAGTATGCCATTAAGGCCCCTTGGCTTTATCCTAGGCAAGCTCAGGTTGAGGTCAATTCAAATGAGTTTTGGCTCACGCCTTATGGCCAAGCAATTACCGATCAACTCAACCAAATTAATACTGACATTAATGAGCACCTCGCTTGCGAAAAATTATTAGGGCAAATTGTTAAAGTCAGTCAGGATAGCTACACCGTTAATTTAGGATCTCACCACGGCATAAAAATAGGTGATACCTTAAATATCATCCACCAAGGCAGCTTCATCGACGTTAATGGAATTATCAGACCAACCCAACAGATCAGTGAGGCAAAATTACAGATTAGTCAAATTAGTCAATATCACTTGACCGCGACATCACAAGATCCCTCCTTAGCGGGTGGCATTCAAATACGAGATACCGTAGTAATTAACTAGTCGCTAGCTTTTTAATAACATTTATATATAATACAGCAAGATATGTCCCCGTAGCTCAGCTGGATAGAGTAGCCCCCTCCTAAGGGGCAGGTCAGAGGTTCGACTCCTCTCGGGGACGCCATCAACCGCACATACGTTATTTTATCCCCGATTGACCATTAAGAATTTATCTTCAACTTGCATCCTAGCGCGCATGGTTGCCAATCTTGCTTTAACGCCACCAAGCATCTGCATAAATTGAGCATTTTGATGAATTAAACCAAAGATTGGTTCTTGCTCAGCCTGCCAAACTGTCACCCAACCCGTATCGGTCGCCCCCTGAAAGTAATAAAGTGCCTGCTCGACATCACCCTGCAACGATTTTAATAATGCCATATTATAAAAATACGACGGACTATTATTTTTCTTAGCCTGAGCTGATTGCAAAAATGCTTGATACTCTTCAATAATTTCATTTGCCACCGCTGACTTTCCAACTTCTTGATAAGCGAAAGCCAGATGAGCGACTAATTGACCACTTCCGATCTTAGAAAAAGCTTTAGTCTTGGCCTGTCGTAACCGCTCTAACACGATGATGGTCTGCGCATATTGTTGTTGATAATATAATTTTTCACTGGTGACTTTGTCATGCAAATCTTTAGGAAATGACGTTAGTTCAATACTATCTAGTAATGACATTGCTTCACTTTTACGATGTTGACTAAAAAGAAATCGAACCTTAAGAAAGTCATAATCAAAATCAGATAAAATATTGTCATGACTGTCGGCATAATTAAACCAATATTGGACTGCTTTAAGGTTCTCCATATCGGTATTGACCATAATCAGTCCTTTGAGTGCTTGTTTATTTAACGGATCAACCTCGAGGCCCCGTTCAAACATTTCAGTGGCTTCATTTAACCGGCCTCGATCAAAAGCAATACTAGCCACTAGGTTATAGGCGCCTGGATAGTAAGGGTCATTAGAAATGATTTGTGAAAACAGGGTCAGCGCTAATTCTTTCTCACCAAAACCGTAATATCCCCAGGCAACATTAAAAGCGGCAACCGACGATTTAGGATCTAACTCAAAAGCTTTAATAAATAATTGCTGTGCAACTTCGCTCTCCCCTTCCGAGCGCATTAACGAGCCATACCACATGTAAGCCATGGCGTAATTTGGGTTTAGTTCCAACGCCTGATTAAACGATACTTTAGCTTGCTCGGGGTTCAATTCACTCTGTAACAATCCTAATGAGGCATAAGCAGCACCAGAGTTGGCATCTATTGCCAATGCCTTATCAAGGGCATCTTCTGCGCGCTCACGGCTAATATCTTTGGCTAAGTTACCATAGAGAGCCAATAAAATATTAGCATCTGCAATGCCAACATAAGCTCGCGAAAATTGATCATCAAACGAAACCGCTAACTCAAACAACGTCAAGGCTTTAGCAATAGAGACCGAGGTACGGTGGCTTAATTCATTTTGGCCCTTGCCATTAGCTATCATCGCGTCAACATTGAGCGTTTCAGGTTGCATGGTCAGTGGATCTGGTGAGCCTAGTAACGTGACTTTCATTTTGGTGACGACCGCTTTGGCAATATCATCTTGGATCTTGAAAATATCCTGATACTCACGATCATAAGTTTCTGACCACAAGTGCTCTCCCGTACTCACTTTAATTAACTGAGCTGTAACTCGTATTTTATTAGTGACATCACTTTTTCGGATACTTCCCTCCAAGATGGTATCAACCCCTAACTCTTGACCTATCTGGGTAATGGTCTTATTTAACACACCTTTGTAGGCAAAGGATGATGTCCGCGCGGTCACTTGTAATTGTGGTATTTTAGCGAGTAAATTTAATAGCTCTTCAACCATGCCATCGGCAAAAAACTCATCGGAGGGATCATCACTAAATGCAACAAATGGCAATATTGCAATGGATTCTTTTTGATTGTTCTTTACCAGCGCTGGAATAACTGGGCTTGGGGTATTAGTCCGATCTTCGACCGTAATATTGGACGATTTATCAAGATATAATTGAACGGCAATAGTCAGAAAAAACACCAACAATAAAGAACCAACAATCGCTATCGTCGTTTGTAAATTAGATTTCGGCGTGCTTTTTTGCTCAAGGTTGCTTGAGGCCCAAACTAAGCCATGGTCGGTAAA
>JABSRS010000077.1:4489-10841 GCA_013214885.1 Gammaproteobacteria bacterium | reverse complement strand
CACATCAGGTCTTAGTTCAAGTGCTTTATCAACCCCTTCTCGGCCATTTTTAGCAAAATCAATAATTTCCATATCGGGCGCAGACTTTACAATATCGCCAATACAGCGTCTAAAAAAGTGCGAGTCATCGACTATAAGAACCTTAATACTCATTAACGGATCATCCTCCGACCTTGTCAGGTTTGTGTTATTTTACTAAGCGTAATGCTTAAGCAAGCCGCCAATATCTATAATAAGGGCAATACTACCATCACTGGTAATTGTCGCGCCCGATATACCTGGCGTGCCATGTAGAAGTGCGCCGAGAGGTTTAATGACCACTTCTTCTTGTCCCACTAAGCCATCGACCACAAAACCAACATCTTGTTGTCCAATTTGGACAATAACAACATGTCCGTCATCTGTGGTGTTGCGATTATCATAATTACTAATTAACCATTTATCGAGGTAAAACAGTGGTATTGCCTTACCACGCACCACGACTGTTTGGCGGCCATCGACTATATTAGTTTTTGATAAATCAAGGTTAAATATTTCATTAACCGCCGCTAATGGCAATGCAAATGGTTGCGTACCAATTTTAACCATCAGGGTAGGCATAATAGCTAAGGTTAATGGCACGGTAATTTCTAATGTCGTGCCAACACCCATTTCTGATTTTATTTTAACCGTACCATTGAGTTGAGTGATTTTTGTTTTAACCACATCCATCCCAACACCACGACCTGAAATATCTGAAATTTCCGTTTTGGTTGAAAAACCAGGGGCGAAAATTAAGCTAAAGGCGTCTTCATCGGACATTCGTGCTGCCGACTCTTCATCGAGTACACCTTTACTTATCGCAATAGTCTTGAGTTTTTCTGGATCCATACCAGCACCATCGTCAGAGATGGATAGTAGTATATGATCGCCCTCTTGCGAGGCTGATAGCACAACAGTACCGCAGCGCGATTTACCATTGGCTTCACGAACATCTGGCATTTCAATGCCGTGATCAACTGAATTACGAACCAAGTGAACCAGTGGATCTGCTAATGCCTCAACTAAGTTTTTATCTAGATCGGTATCTTCACCAACCATAGTAAGGGTGATTTCTTTCTTAAGAGTACGTGCCATGTCACGGACAACACGAGGAAAACGACCAAAAACTTTCTTAATTGGCTGCATCCGCGTTTTCATCACCGAGCCCTGAAGGTCAGCGGTGACCATATCAAGGTTAGCCACTGCTTTAGACATTTCTTCGTCGCCGCTCGACATACCAAGACTAACAAGGCGATTACGAACTAATACTAATTCGCCAACCATGTTCATTATTTCATCTAACCGTGCAGTATCAACCCGAACGGTGGTTTCAGCCTTTGGTGCAGATCCGCCAGACGATTTTTTAGCAACTGCGGGCTCTTTTTTTTCTGGAACAGCAGGATTTTCGGGAGCTTTAGCTACTGGCTTAGCAGCGGCAACTGGCTTTGGAGCTTGCTTTTTGGCTGAATTTATTTCATCAAGCATCGCTTCGAATTCTTCATCTGTTATATCATTGGTGCCTGTAACAGCTGGACCACTGACTTTTTCAACCACTGAATCAACCGAAGCAGCTGATTTTTTAGCACCATGTAATTCATCCAGAAATGCTTCAAATTCGTCATCTGATATAGCATTAGGATCAGCTAGAGGTGTTGCTGTAGCCGATTTTTTACCATGAATCTCGTCAAGCATTGCTTCAAATTCATCATCACTAATATCACTAATATCATTAGTATTTGCTGCTACAGGTTCGACTGGTGTTTTATTTGACCCGTGCAATTCATCTAACAAAGCATCAAATTCGGCATCAGAGATATCATCTGAAGGAGGAGCTTGAATTTCAGGTGTAGCCTCTGGCTCTGGAGCAGCAGGGGTAGCATCTTCAGGGTGACTTAACCGAGCAAGCTCAGCCAACAATTTAGGTTCGGCTGGATTTAACGGTTCTCTTGCCTGTACTAAGGTAAACATATCATTGATGCTGTCTAATCCTTCAAGGATCACATCCATCAAATCTGCATTAACGGTTCGTTGACCTGTACGCAGCAAATCAAAAATATTTTCGGCACCGTGACAGACATCAACAAGGTGGTTTAACGCCATGAATCCTGCACCACCTTTGATGGTGTGGAAGCCACGGAATATTGCATTAAGGAGGTCGGAATCATCTGGGTTGTTTTCTAATTCAACCAACTGCTCTTGCAGTAATTCCAAAATTTCGCCAGCTTCAATTAAGAAGTCCTGGAGTATATCTTCATCGACATCAAACGACATAGGTTAGTGTCCTTTTAAAAACCAAGGCTAGAGAGCAAGTCATCAACTTCATCTTGCCCTGCAACAACATCATGCTGTTTAGCAGATGGCACGACAGGGCCATCTGCCTCTACACAATTATTAATTTTAACGACGGTTGCATCATCCTGATGTTGACCGAAAACTTTGAGTAAACTAATTAGATTATCTTCAACGTCTTTGACCAAGTCAGTTATCTTATATAGCACTTGTCCCGTAAGATCTTGGTAGTCCTGTGCCATTAAAATATCATTTAACTTGAGATTTAATTGCTGAGCATCGGCGATTGACTCGCTGAAATAGTCATCAATTTGGTCTCGCAACAGTCGAAATTCACCAACCTTAATTTTGCAACTTTTAAATCGCTCCCATGAGGGCTGAATTTCAGAAACTGTCGTTTGATGCTTTTGAGCTAATGGAATACATTCATCAACAGCGTCCATGGTTTTATTAGCCGCTTTAGCTGTCATTTCCACTACATATTTCAGTCGCTCTTTAGCGTCTGGTAAGGATGACTTAACAAGCGCAGAAAAATTTTCATCCAAACTAAAGTCCAAAACAGATGAATGTAGTTGGCGAGTTAACTTGCCCACTTCATCAAAAATTTCTTGACGCATATTACGACTGATCTCTTCAAGCATTTCGTTGGCACTGGCTACACTTCCTTGTTCCAGGTGGTCGACTAATTGTCGAGCTTGCTCCAACGACATATATGATTGGTTATCGTCCATTATATTACCTATCGTCGAGTTTAAGATTCAAGTCGTTGAAAAATCTTATCCAACTTTTCTTTTAATGTTCCAGCTGTGAATGGCTTAACAATATAGCCATTGACTCCCGCTTGCGCTGCGGCAATTATTTGCTCGCGTTTCGCTTCGGCTGTTACCATTAACACAGGTAATTCTTTCAAACGATCATCCGCTCGAATGTGCTTAAGTAAGTCAATGCCTTGCATTCCTGGCATATTCCAATCAGTAACCACGAAATCAAAGTCACCATCTTTTAACATTGGCAGTGCAGTTTGCCCATCATCTGCTTCAAAAGTATTCGTTAACCCTAAATCTCTAAGTAAATTTTTTATAATTCTTCGCATGGTTGAGAAATCATCAACAACCAAAATTTTCATATTTTTATTCAAAACAATCTCCAATAAATAGCTGCACTATCCTTATGCAATCAATTCCAATCTCGCAAGCGACCTTTCAATCGCAACATTGCTTGTGAATGGATCTGACTAACCCTTGATTCACTTACATTTAATACTAGCCCTATTTCCTTCAGGTTTAATTCCTCATCGTAATATAACGAAAGCACTAAAACTTCCTTTTCTGGCAACGTTTTAATTGCCTGACTCAGAGCCGACTGGAACCGATCTGAAGCCATCTCATTAAATGAGTTATCACTATAATCGTCACCATCGACAACGATTACATCATCAGAAACGCCAAGGTCTTCGATGCCTATAACCTTTCCAGATACTATATCATTAAGCATTTGAGCATATTCGTCTATACTTATTCCTAATTTTTCTGCAATTTCATGATCCTGAGCACCGCGACCGAGCTTTTTCTCTAAACTATCAACCGCCGCTAACACCGTTCGATTATTACGATGAACCGAACGCGGCACCCAATCGCCTCGTCGAAGTTCATCGAGCATTGCCCCGCGGATCCTAATGCCAGCAAAGGTTTCAAAGCTAGCTCCTTTACCGCCATCGAAATTTTTTGCCGCCTCAAGCAAGCCAATCATCCCAGATTGAATTAGGTCATCAACCAATATATTAGCTGGCAACCGCCCTTTAAGATGGTGCGCAATTTTTTTTACTAACCCAGCATGAGTAATAACTAATTGTTCGTCATTTCTACAAGAGTTAGTATATGCAGCAACTTTATTCACTCAAGCCATCTCGCGGTGATTGATTATTATTAACCAATTGCTCAATAAAAAACTCTAAGTGGCCACCTGGTTGATTTGGAATTGGCCAAGTAAGAGCTTTGTTGGCGAGAGTTCGATAAGCAAGTGATGCTGGTGATTGAGGGAATAATTCTGTCACCAGTCGTTGCTTTCGTACTGAGCGCCTAACATTTTCATCAAACGGAATAATCGCAGAAAGTTCCAGGGCAACATCGAGAAAACGATCGGTGACTCGGGTTAGTTTTGCAAAAAGTTCTTGGCCTTCACGTAAATTTCTTACCATATTAGCCACGACTTTAATCCGGAACACCCCGTGTTCACGACTTAGTAATTTTATCAATGCATAAGCATCGGTAATTGACGCTGGCTCATCACAAACAACCGCTATGACATCTTGAGCGGCACGCGCAAAGCTCAGTACCATGTCGGATATTCCAGCGGCGGTATCCACAATCAAAATGTCAAAATCGGTTCTCATTTCACTAAATGCGCGAATAAGTCCTGCGTGTTGAATTGGGTCCAACTCGACCATCGATTGCGATCCTGATGTTGCTGGAATAATCCCAATGCCTCGCGGCCCTGTGATCACAATATCATCTAACTCGCATTCGCCCGATAGTACGTGTGATAAATTCTTTTCGGTGCGTAAGCCAAGCATAACATCGACATTGGCCAAGCCCAAGTCGGCATCAAGTATCAACACTTTTTTCCCTTGCTCAGCAAGAGAAACCGCTAAATTAAGTGATACGTTGGTTTTACCAACCCCACCTTTTCCGCCTGTTACCGCGATAACTTTAATCATTTTAGATTTATTCATTTTTCTTAAACCACTTGCTTGATCCACTAAAACTGCCTACCTGTTTAAATTAACAAACCGTGATGATGACGAGCTTAATTGACTCTGGCCATCGCCCAATTGATCTACAACATTATTTATTAACTCATTGATATCGACTAAGCTAATATCTTCAGGCACCCGCTGTCCATTAGTAACATAACCTATTGGAAGTGAATGTCCAATGGCAACACTCATTATTTCGCCCAAACCGATTGCTTCATCAACTTTAGTTATGATACATCCCGAAATTGGGATTTTTCTAAATTGTTCAATTGCCTCTTGCAGCACTTTACGCTGTGCTGTTGCTGGCAACACTAAAAAACTCCGAATATTAACATGGCTGGTATTAACCAGGGTTGCCAATTGCTCGCTTAATCGAATATCTCGCTGCCCCATTCCCGCCGTATCAATTAATATCAAACGTTTATTTCTTAACTGATAGAGAGCGTCAGCAAGTTGCTGGGCATCTTTGGCCACTTTTACGGGACAACCTAAAATTTTACCATAGGTATTTAATTGCTCATACGCGCCAATCCGGTAACTATCGGTGGTGATCAGTGCAATTTGGTCACTGCCATATTGCATCGCATAGCGTGCCGCAAGTTTAGCCACTGTCGTCGTCTTGCCGCCACCTGTCGGGCCTAATAAAGCAATAATACCACCTTGTTCAAGTACATCATTGTTCGTCGTCACCAGACGCCGAGCGATTGAATTTTTAATCACTTGTTTCGCGGTGTTAAAATCAGCACCGGGAGGAATATCAATCGCTAACTGACTGGCAATTTCACTATCAAAGCCAGCCGTCGCCAATTGTTCTAAGATCATCGAACGGATCGGATCGCGTCGGGTAATATCTTGTTCAACTAGGCCGTTAACCTGATGTTGTAGCAGCTGCCTCATCGAGGCCATTTCTTGACGCAATTCGTCAATCGCCTGATTATTTTGTTGACCATTATTTGCCTGAGCAAAACCTGCCTGGCCAAAGCCTGCCTGACTTAAACTAGCAGCTTGCCCCTGGTCCAAATTTATTTTATGGTCTGCCGAAAAATCGGGGCCACTATTGACACCATGTTGAGTTTTAGCCCAAGCTGGTAGTGGTGAAGAGGTATTACGCTGGCGACGCTCAACCGCTTGCGCTAGTCGTTGATAGTTTTGTGCTGGAGATTTCGCTCGATCAACAGCGGAGTGCCGGCCCGGTCTACCGGCAGATCGCAGGCCAGATCCGCGGCGCCATCGAAGGGCAGGGGCTCGCTCGGGGCGATCGGCTTCCGACGATCCGGGAGTTGTCCG
>JABSRS010000077.1:0-4479 GCA_013214885.1 Gammaproteobacteria bacterium | reverse complement strand
GATAATGCCTTGAGCTTGGGCTGCTAGCTGTTGCTTAACCAGGCGTTCTTGAAAGCCAGACAGTGACACTTGGTCATCAGTAATTGCGCGCGTAGCGGATGCTGGTAGTGGCTTGCTCGGCGGCGTCGGTACAACGGGTGTCTTGGTTTTATTTACTTTAGGAATGGTTGCAATATTATCATCATCAACCGCTGCCACTATTTCAACACCGCCATCGACTTTTTTATTAGACATAATAATCGCATCAGCACCAAGGACGACTTTAATTTCGTCTAGTGCAGTGCGAATATCTTTTGCAAAAAATCGTTTAATTTTCACTGTAATACCTCAACTATTGCCCAACTGAGCTAACAATTTTAATCTGTTTGTCATCAGGAATTTCCTGATAAGACAGCACTCTTAGCCCAGGAATAGTATTTTTAACAAATTTTGATAAAGTGGCTCGCAATACCCCAGATGTTAATAGTATTGCTGGCATCCCTTCAAGTTCAAGTTGCTCAGTGGCTGTTGCCAATGAAGTCTGTAATCGTTCAGCCAACCCTGGCTCCATTCCTGCGGCGTCGCCACCCGTCGCTTGCATTGATTGATGCAACATCTGTTCCAAATCTGGCGCTAAGGTAATTACTGAAACTTCCTTATCTACACCATTGATTTCTTGAATAATTAATCGTTTTAACGAGATTCGAATTGCCGCAGTTAATACGTCAGGTTCTTGACTACGCGGCGCATACTCTACTAATGTCTGAACAATTGTTCGTAAATCTCGAATTGGCACGCCTTCGTGTAGCAGGTTTTGCATCACCTTCACCACCACCCCAAGCGATAACACATCAGGGACCAACCCTTCGACGAGTTTTGGATATTGACGTTGTAATATATCCAATAAATTTTGAACTTCCTCATGGCCTAATAACTGAGATGCATTATTGGTTAATAGTTGGCTCAGATGAGTTGCAACTACCGTTGCAGCATCAACCACGGTATAGCCAAGTGTTTGAGCATGTTCTCGCTGCTCAACCGCAATCCAGACGGCTTCAAGACCAAAGGCGGGATCTATCGTTTTTGTCCCTTCAACTTCGCCATATACTTGACCAGGGTTAATTGCTAATTCACAATCATGGCGAATTTCAGCCTCGCCAATGGTAACGCCCATTAACGATATGCGGTAAGTATTAGCGTTGAGATCTAAGTTATCGCGAATATGCACTGCTGGCACCAAAAAGCCAAACTCTTGCGATAACTTCTTTCTGACCCCTTTAATACGTGATAACAGCTCACCACTTTGACTAACGTCAACCAAAGGAATTAAGCGATAGCCTACTTCAAGTCCAATAACATCGACTTGATTGACATCATCCCATCCCAATTCTTTAACAGGTTCAGCATTGGATGTGCCATCTATCGTCCCACTAGCACCCCCGCCGGCTTGTTGTGTTGATGCCTCGGGTTGCTGCGCTTTTTTGTAGATCCAATAGCCGCCAGCTAAACAGATAATAGCCATCGATAAGAAGGCAAAGTGCGGCATACCAGGAACAATGCCCATCACAAATAACACCCCACCAGCGACAATCAGCGCTTTAGGGTCTTTAAGCATTTGGCTGTAAACTATTGCGCCCATTTCTTTCGATTCGTTTTGGCGTGTCACCAATAATGCAGCAGCAATCGACAATAACAATGATGGAATTTGTGCCACCAAACCGTCACCGATGGTTAGCAGAATATATATTTCTATTGCTTCATTAAAGCTCAGACCATGCTGGACCATCCCGATAACAAAACCACCGATGATATTAATGACTAGAATTAACATCCCAGCGACGGCATCACCTTTAACAAATTTAGACGCACCATCCATTGAACCATAAAAGTCAGCTTCTTTGGTGACTTCGGCCCGGCGATCCCTGGCTTGATCCTGATCGATAATCCCAGCATTTAAATCAGCATCAATCGCCATTTGTTTACCAGGCATTGCATCTAGGGTGAAGCGGGCACTTACTTCTGAAATACGACCAGCACCTTTAGTCACCACCGCAAAGTTGATAATAACCAATATCAGAAACACCACTAAACCAACGGCATAATTACCACCAATAACCACGGAGCCAAAAGCTTCGATAACTTTACCTGCGGCATCTCCGCCTTCATGTCCTTCCAATAGCACTAAACGAGTTGACGCAACGTTTAAGGCTAAGCGCAACAGTGTCGCGATCAATAGCACACTTGGAAAGGCTGCAAAATCGAGTGGTCTAAGCGCGTAAATAGCAACCAGTAAAATGACCAAAGATAGTGAAATATTAAAGGCAAACAGGGCATCAAGTAGCAGGGTTGGGATCGGCAATACCACCATTGCCAAAGCAGCTAACACAAATATAGGGGTGCCAATCGCCTTGAAAACAGAGCCATTATTTGAGATAAGTTGTAAAAATTTAGCTTTCATATCCATCGGGGAAAATATACCTAAGTCAGTCTGTGGTTAACATTATATAAGCTACTTATATAACCTTCTTAAGCAATTAACAGACCAGCACTAAAAATAAAAATACCGCGTAAGGATACTATAATAATTCATGAAATAACAATGAATTACTACACAGTCAACTATTTAACACTAGCGTCAAAAAAACCACAACAGTCAATTTTCAACCAAATAAATACTAATACCTGTGACAACAATAAGATAGTGATAGCGCAAAACCAATCCAGAGAGTTGAAGCCACTAAACAACAAATTTTAACCGCCCAAAAAAACAACTAATGTTTTAACTCGTCGGGGATATCAAACTCGTTAGGCAATTTAGTTGGCCGGGTTCCTCTGCGCTTTTTAAATTGCTCAAGTTGATAGACGTAAGCCAAAATTTGCGCCACGGCGCCAAATAAACCATCGGGGATTTGATTATCGATTTCAGTGGTGTGATAAACCGCTCGGGCTAAGGCTGGACTACTGACAATAGTGACATTATTTTCTCTGGCTACCTCTCTAATTTTAAAGGCTATTTGACCAACACCTTTGGCTACCACCGTCGGTGCCCTATTACCGTTTTGATCATACTTAAGCGCCACCGAATAGTGGGTCGGGTTAGTCACAATAACATCGGCACTTGGCACATCTTGCATCATGCGACGCTGCGATATCTCACGTTGTATTTGACGCTGACGCCCTTTAACTTCGGGTTTACCTTCGGTATTTTTATATTCATCTTTGATATCTTGCAAGGTCATTTTTAATTCTTTGTTATGTTTCCATATTTGAAATGGTGCATCAACAATCGCAATCAGTAATAATGAACAACACAGTAAAATAAACATCCATAACAAGATATCCAATGCGCCGATAACGTTAAGGGGGAACTCAGTGCGGCTTAATTGCAATATATATGGGAAATAATGACTCAGTAGTACCCAAGCCATTGTTGCTATGACAAAGAACTTTCCTAGTGATTTTACCAACTCAACCACCGCTTGAACCCCAAACATTCGCTTAAGGCCTTTGGCAATACTCATTTTAGATAATTTAGGACTCGCGGCATCGGCACTAAAGGTAATGCCACCAAGCGCAACACTGCCAAGGAAGGCAGCGACTGTTAAGGTGCTAATAAACCCGAGCAGCGGCCAAGCAATGGTTCGCATCACTTGCGCCCACATCAAACCAAACTGATTAGTATCAAAAGCTTGTTCTCGTTTTAGACTAAGCAGTTGATGCATTACATCATACAGAGAACGGGCAATAGCCTCGCCAAATATATACATTCCAATGGCTGAAGCGATGAGTATCGCAGCGGTAGCCAAATCTTTTGAGCGCGCTACTTGGCCTTTTTTGCGGGCGTCGGCAATTTTTTTTGCCGTGGGTTGTTCTGTTTTTTCCTGCCCGGAATCTTCAGCCATAACTCAACCTATTATCCTAAAATTGACACTGGGTTTCGATAATTTCACACATCGTCACCAGAGCGCGATCCCACTGAACACCAAAATGATCCATCACAGCTTCTAGCGTTAACCATAAAATCGTTAAGCCCGCGAGCATGGTGACAGGGAAACCAATCGCAAAAATATTTAGCTGTGGTGCCGCGCGGGTTAAAATACCAAAGGAGAAGTTAATCGTTAATAACGCAACAATCGCCGACATTGACATCGCTAACGAAGCGGTAAATAACCACCCCCCCCAACGACTAATTTTATCAAAGGTCAACTGAGACAAGCCAGTAGTGCCTATTGGCAATGTTTCAAAACTTAGCATTACCATTTTAATCATCGCTAAATGACCATCAACCGCAAAAAAGATTAACGTGGCTAACAATAGGAAAAATTGACCAACCACCGGAACTTGTTGCCCAGACGCGGGATCAACCATCGAGGCAAAACCCAAACTGGTTTGCATTCCGATGATTTGCCCTGCTAATACAAATGTTTGCATCACCAATAGCGACATAAAACCAAGCGCAATGCCAATCAGAATTTGTTGAGCAATAATCAGGAAACTTTC
>JABSRS010000076.1:9451-11048 GCA_013214885.1 Gammaproteobacteria bacterium | reverse complement strand
GAATCGGACGTTTATTGGCTCGTTTATTAATTGAACGCAGTGGTTTTGCTAACCAGATGCGTCTTCGAGCTATTGTTGTTCGTGGTACTGGTGGTGATTTAGAAAAGCGTGCGAGCTTATTGCGTCGTGATTCAATTCACGGTCCATTTAATGGTTCGATTGAAGTTGACGAGTCAAAGAATGCCATTATCGCTAACGGTAACTACATTCAGATCATCTATTCAAATTCTCCTGCTTCGATTGATTACACTACTTACGGTATCAACAACGCGCTTATCGTTGATAACACTGGTAAATGGACAGATCACGATGGTTTATCTGAGCACCTTAAGTCAATTGGTACTTCAAAAGTATTATTAACAGCTCCAGCCAAAGGTGATATTGATAATATCGTGTACGGCGTTAATGAACACATGATTGGCGATGCTAAAATCGTCAGTGCGGCAAGCTGTACTACTAATGCAATTACGCCAGTACTTAAAGCCATTAACGACAAGTTTGGTATTATCAATGGTCATATCGAGTCAGTTCACTCATACACCAATGATCAAAACTTAATTGATAACTATCACCCATCGCCACGTCGCGGTCGTAGTGCACCATTAAACATGGTTATTACCTCTACTGGTGCTGCAAAAGCTGTTGCTAAAGCGTTGCCGGAACTGGCAGGTAAGTTATCGGGTAATGCGATTCGTGTACCAACGCCAAATGTTTCAATGGCGATCATGAACCTTAATCTTAAGCAAGGTACAACCACTAAAGAGCTTAATGTTTACCTTAGTCAAATGGCTCTGCATTCTGACTTGCAAGATCAAATTGATTTCACTACCTCAAGTGAAGTGGTATCAACCGATTTAGTCGGTTCACGCTATGCAGGTGTGGTTGATTCAGAAGCGACCATTACGAGCGAAAGCGGTTGTATTCTTTATGTTTGGTATGACAACGAATTTGGTTATAGCTGTCAGGTGCTTCGTGTAATGCGCAACATGCTGGGGCTTGATTACCCAACATTACCACGCGCTTAGACGTATCTCGGTAAGATAAAAAGCAGCTTCGGCTGCTTTTTTTATGCAATTGTATTTTTTGTCACCACCTGCCTAAAGTCTAATCAGGTAGTACTGTACATCTAAACTGGCTTGTGTATCATCCAAAGCAATTAATTTAACTACAATAATATTTCTTAGGGGAATATCTTATGCGCATTATTTTACTGGGTGCACCTGGTGCAGGTAAAGGGACGCAAGCCCAATTTTTGATGGATACTTATAACATTCCGCAAATCTCGACTGGCGATATGCTACGTTCTGCAATTAAAGCTGGCACCGAGCTTGGTATCGAAGCCAAGAAAGTGATGGATGCAGGTCACCTTGTTTCTGATGACCTCATTATTGGCTTAGTTAAAGAACGTGTTGCTCAAGCAGACTGTAAAGATGGTTTTCTGTTAGACGGTTTCCCACGCACTATCCCGCAAGCTGATGCAATGAAAGAAAACAGCATTGTTGTTGATCATGTTGTTGAAATCGATGTGCCAGACGAAATGATTGTTGATCGGATGAGTGGTCGTCGTGTTCACGCTGGATCTGGACGTGTTTACCAC
>JABSRS010000076.1:0-9441 GCA_013214885.1 Gammaproteobacteria bacterium | reverse complement strand
TGAAGGTAAAGATGACGTTACTGGTGAAGACCTTTCGATTCGTGCCGATGATGAAGCATCTACCGTGCGTAAACGTTTAGCGGTTTATCATGAACAGACCAAACCTTTAATTGAATATTACACGGCCGCTCGTGACGCAGGTTTAAATCAGTATCACAAGTTTGACGGCACTAAAGACGTTCCTGTGGTTAGCGAGAACATTAAAGCTGCCTTAGCGTAACGGATAGTAGTAACAGAATTTAATCGTTCTGTTTTATTAACTATCAATTGATTAAGCTCACGTTGTGGGCTTTTTTTATGCCTGTGCCAATGGTACGCTAGCGCCAGACTTTTTTAGGATGTATTCGCGTGAAAGCTGTAAATAATGATATTGGTGTTTTAATTGTTAATCTAGGTACCCCAAGTGAACCCACAGCGGGTGCAGTGTACAAATATTTAGCTCAGTTCCTGTCAGATAAACGGGTAATAGATTTGCCATCAATAGCATGGAAGACCCTGTTGTATGGGATGATCCTACCGCTAAGAAGTCCTAAAGTCGCCAAACTTTATCAACAAATTTGGACCGTTCAAGGTTCACCACTGCGCTTTTATAATGAGTCAATCGCCAACAAATTAGATAGCTGTTTAAGCACTGATAATCAGCGCTATATTTGCAAAAGTGCGATGAGTTATGGCGAGCCAAGTTTAGATAATGCGTTACTAGAGTTTGAGCAGCTCAATATTAAAAAAATCATTGTGGTGCCGCTTTACCCGCAATATAGCGCCACCACGACCGCTGTGGTATATGATCAAATAGCGGCCAGATTTACAAAAACTCGCTACCTACCTGAATTACGGATGGTGATGGACTATTGTGATAACGAAAAATATATCGAGGCGCTGGCCAATAGCGTGACTAAATCACGCAGTGAAGAGCAGGGCGTTTCGTCTCAGTTGCTGGTGATGTCATTTCATGGCATGCCTCAGCGTTATGTTGACGCAGGCGACCCTTATCAACTGCAATGTCAAAGAACAGCGACTGCGCTGGCGAACAAACTTGGTCTTAGTGAGCAGCAATGGACCATTTGTTATCAATCGCGCTTTGGTAAAGCGCAATGGTTAACGCCCTATACCGATCTGGTATTGAAGGGACTTCCGCAACAAGACATCAAACACATCGATGTCGTATGTCCTGCTTTCTCGGTTGATTGCCTCGAAACGCTCGAAGAAATTGCCCAAGAGAACCACCAATATTTTAATCAGCAAGGTGGTGAAGGGTATCGATACATTCCAGCACTCAACGATAGTGATGATCATATTGCGATGCTAATGGCATTAATTGAACAACAATCATTAGGTTGGGTTCAACCTTAGCCGATTAAGTGGACTTTAATCACAAAATTTTGCATTACTCTTACTCCACCGATCAGTTTGGTTTAAAATAGTGAATCTATTAGCCTGTTAATGGTGTGTCATTAACAGGCTTTTCATTATTTAGGTTATCAAATGAAATTTCCTGGTCAGCGTAAGATAAAACATTACTTTCCAGTTGCCTCGCGTAAAGCGGCTCCTCAAGCAACTAATCACAGCCATATCCAAAGCCATATTTGTGGTATTGATCAAACGTTAGTTGATATCGAAGCACCAGTTGACGAGGCTTTTTTAGCCCAGTTTGACCTGATCAAAGGAACATCCTGTTTAGTTGATGATCACCAGGCCGAGTTAATTTATAACGCACTGATGGCTGACAATTTAATCAGTCATGAATATGCCGGTGGCACCATCGGTAACACCTTGCACAATTATTCGGTGTTGTCAGACGCTCGAAGTGTTCTTTTTGGGGTTATCTCTGATCCAATCCGCGCCAAAGGTTATGCCTATAAATATTTATGCAATACCAGCTCTAAGGTTGATTTAGATATATTACAGCCAGTCTCAGGCCCAATTGGCCGTTGTTTCACCTTAATATGCCCTGATGGCGAGCGAACTTTCGCCTTTAACCGCGGTATGTCAAATGCGTTAACCAGTGACTCAATCAATCCCGATGTTGTTAAAACGTCTTCTGCGTTGGTCATTAGCTCGTATTTAATGCGGGTTGATGGCGATGCCACCATTGATAAAGCTACGATGACCGCTGTAGCCTATGCTAATGAACATCATGTACCAGTGGTATTGAGCCTTGGGACTAAGCAAATTATTGCTCAAGATCCTGCATGGTGGCTCAATTTTATCGACAAGCACATTAGCGTCGTTGCGATGAATGAAGAAGAAGCTGAAACATTGACCGGTGAGCGTGATTTATTGGCAGCGAGCGTAAAAACGTTAGAAGTTGCCGATTTGGTGCTACTAACCGCTGGTCCTCACGGTTTATATTTGTCGGGTTATACCGAAGAAGAAACAAAACGAATCACAACTCATCCATTACGCACTGGCAGTATTAGCGACTTTAACAAATATGAATTTAGTCGACCAATGCGCAAAACAGACTGTAAGTCTCCGATGATGGTATTTTCTCATATCGAACCTTATATGGGTGGACCAGCCGCGATTAAAAACACCAATGGCGCCGGTGACGGAGCGCTGTCAGCGTTGCTTCATGATATGGCCGCCAATCATTATCATCAGCAACACTTCCCAAATTCGAGCAAACATGTTGAGCCTGCACTGGCTTATTCTTCGTTTGCTCAAATCTGTAAGTACTCAAATCGAGTGAGTTTCGAGATGTTAAATCAACACTCGCCACGGTTATCGAAAGGCCTGCCAGAAAAAGAAGACTCGTTAGAAGAAGCATACTGGGAAAAGTAAACTTAATTTTGGTTCAGTAATAAAGGCTATATTCTAGTTAACTGTTGCTATAACTTATGTTTGGAGAGCTTTATGATGTGCTTTATGTATTTCACATCATTGAACTTAGATGCAGGCACACCAGTTACTTTCTTGATGAAATACGTCCGTGTATTTCACCCTACGGGCCAGCTTCGCTGTTCAAATTGGTTCCAGACCAATTTGTGCGTCGCCAAAGAAAATTCACTAAAAGATTAAATTTTCTGGAAAAATTTAAGACATCTTTAGCTGGTCCGCAGGACAAATAGCATGGACGCTATTTAGTTGCTTATCTTCATCTAAATAACTGTCTTAACGGAATCGATTTTAATGCGCATCCCTGCGCGAAAATCTAAAAAATCGTCCATGATTTTTCTCCTAACAGCTATCCAGACGAAGGCAACTAAGAGCGGGAATTGGAGCATCCTGTTAGTCTTGAGCAACCAATTTAATTTTATTTTATAAAAATACAGTAACATTTAATTAGGACGTAGCCATAAAAAGGCTATGTCCTAATTAGCTGTTGTGGGGTACATAATTCATTGAAAGTGTTGGTATTTGATAAAGAAAGCTTGAGCAGCATGTTCTTACATAGATGTAAGATATTAGGGCAATGCAGGAGCAATTGCCGAGATGCTGCACCAGAGCCCCGAACGCAGGTAGAACCGTGATGCCAGTGGCATCAGGAAGTCCGCCGAAGTAGTGATGGGTTTACGGCGACTTGCTGTTCAAGTGGCAACAGTTTACTCATACATAGCCAAAAAAATTAGTGATTTGCTCGGCTAATTTTTGCGGTGCTTCCAGCGGGCACATATGACCACAATTATCGATGACGCAATGGCTGATACTGTCGGCAGCTGTTGCTGCACTAATTAACGCATTGTTAACCAAATTATCTTGATCGCCGTGTACAAAGTGAGTTTTTATTTGCAGCTCACTAAGCTGAGGCAGCAGATTGGTTCGCTGTGATGTTGCCTTTAGTTGTGATAATAACTTATCGATCCCGCCCGTTTTATCCATCGCTTGGATTAACTCAACGATTTCTTGATTATGCATATTCTCTTTGGCCAGCATCGAATGAATTTTTATCAGTGGCACCCCTTGATAGCCAAATTTACTGATAGCACTCACGGCTATTTTTCGTTGCGCGAGTTCAAATAGCGGCAGTGCTAATGGTGAATTGGCACTGATCAATAATTTATTAATCCGCTGAGGATAAAGACAAGCAAACAAAGAGGCGACATAGCCCCCTAATGAAAAGCCAACCAGATTAACCTGCTCTTTTGGTAAAATAAGCGCCAGTTGAAATATAATCTGTTCAAAACTTTCGGCTAATGGAATATCAATATACACAGGCTCAATATCAGCGGGCAATTGGCTAAAAGTTTGTTGCCAAAGACGTTGATCACACATGGTGCCAGGTAAGAAGTATATTTTATTGGAACTCATTATCTTTTCCCTAGTTTTTGGTCAATGATTGGTGCTCAACGAGACTAAATGTGACAACTCGACACGCCATTTTTTGCTAAATAATCTTGGTGATACTCTTCTGCACGATAAAAGGTCGAGGCTGGCACAATACTGGTGACGATCGCTTTGATGCCAAATGACTTTGCTTGCTTTAGATTTTCTATCATAGCGCCAGCCGCTTGCTGCTGCGATTGGTCATGGTAAAAAATAGCACTGCGGTACTGAGTCCCGATGTCATCACCTTGTTGATTAAGTTGAGTTGGATTGTGATTGGTAAAGAATACTTCGAGTAACTGCTGATAGCTGATCAACCGAGGATCAAAGATTACCTCAACGACTTCGGCATGACCAGTATTGCCACTACGGATCTGCTGATAGTTAGGATTAGCTAAAGTACCGCCTTCATAGCCAGAAGCAGCAGCGATGACACCATCTAACTGGCTAAATATCGCCTCAACACCCCAAAAGCAGCCGCCACCAAATGTTGCAGTTTGAGTTTTTGTCGTCGTCATTGTTATTCTCTTTGTTTGGGTGCTTAGATGGCTAGAAGTCTATATTGTGTTTTGAAAAAAATAAAGCGTTATTTATTGCTCTGAATGAATAAATCACTTAAATTTGTTATAACAACTTATTTATTAGAGAGTTAGTGTGAAAGAAAATACCGTCACAATTCACAATCCGATATTTTATGATCTAGGTTTGAAATTTGAAGAATCTATAACAACGATTGAGAATACTACCAATGCGCTAAAAAATGCCTTTCCGACGTGGCAAGAGAAACAGCAAAGCTATCAATTTTTAGCCTATAATTTTAGTTATTTATCACTTCACTTGCCGCGAATTATTTTCCACACAGGTCAATATAAATTAGTGATTGATGGGCTCGAAATTACCGTAATACTTGATATCACTTTGAGAATTAATGGCACCGTTTGTTTTGAATACCAGTATGTGATTAATGGTCAATGCAATATTGAAACTGTGGTAGAGAAAATTCAGGCCCAAATTAATGTGTCCTATAAGCACTATTTAAAACGTATTGGTGCCTATAAAAATGCAATGAGTAAAATAGAACTGCCCGAAAATGTTAAGGTCAACCCTATTTTTGAGAATGGTCTGGTCCTCGATACGATTAAGCTGGCATTGAAGAGTCATCATATCGGCGTGGTTCGTGATTATGAGTATCCTTACCAGCATGGTCGCTTACTCTATAGTTGGTCTAAAGAAAACACGTTAATAGAGCAGCAGTTGCTAACACGTGAGTTTAGAGCAAAAGCGACCGAAATATCTCAGGGAGAACTATTTCTCGATACCTGGAAAACGGTCATTATTGGGGAAAACGACAAGCGTGAGATATTTCTAGAATTGTATCTCGAGAAACTAGCAAATTATTTTGAATGTCAGAGCTGGATTTTTCAATGCGAATTTATGCTTAAAGAAATAGACGACAAAACAACAACAAAGCAACATAATTATAAAAATTTAAGTCAGCAAGCTAAGGTAATCGAAGCACTTTACTTTAGTTGTAATCGCAAAATGATTAATTTCACTAATTTAAGTATTCCTTTTAAGAATGATTATTACACTCAACTGTCAAAATCTATCATCGATGCGATCAAATTGGATCAGCATATTGCTCAAACTCATCAACATTTCTCTGCCTTAAAAGAGCATATTAATACCGCTAAAATGCACACCGATACCAGGACCGAAAAACATACTAAGGTGTTGAAAATATTTATGGCATTAAACTTTTCTGCTGGCATTGCCTCGCTGATACCGGCATCACTAGATGGCGACTTGACCAAGTTTGGGTCATCAATGTTACCGCCATTAGTGTGGTTAACTTTTATGTGTATTGCCATGAGTGTGTTTTTCCTCGAATCACGCGATAAGAGCTAGTTTTACGGTGGCGTATTATTGTCCAACCAATAATACGCCATATAAATAATGGCTTAGAACAGCTATAATCAACTTTTAAGCCATTTATTTATCTCTTTAGGAGTTCGTGTGTCGATTCATTTCAAAGGTCAAGACTTTCTTAGCTATAGCCGTCAAAATGAGTGGGGGATTGAACAACCATTTAATTTTACCCTCGATAATGACACCGAAGTAGCAGTCTGGGATTCTGGTGTGATTTGTTTTACGCCAAAGGTCATTACCAACAGTGATATCATTTTATCAAGCGGGATCCATGGCAATGAGAGTGCGCCAATCGAGATTTGTAATGATTTTATTAGCCAAATCATTGACGGTAAATTATCGTTAGAGACTCGTGTGTTGTTTATATTTGGCAACCCTGCCTCAATGAATATTGGGCAACGCTTTATCGAAGAAAACATGAATCGGTTATTTAGCGGAGCCCATTCTAGCGCGCCAGGTTTGGTTAACCGTGAGCGAATTAGAGCCAAGAAACTTGAACAATATGTTGAGCGTTTTTATTGCTCAGAAATAGAGGGCCGTGAGCGGATTCATTATGACTTGCATACCGCCATTCGCGGCTCTAAAAACGAAAAGTTTGCCGTCTATCCATTTCTTCATGGCGCTAAACACGATAAGCGTCAATTACAAATCATGGCTGCTTGTGGCGTTAATACCATTTTATTGTCTAATAGCCCGACCACAACCTTTAGTTACTTTTCGTCGGTTAAATTTAACGCGCATGCCTTTACCGTTGAATTAGGTAAGGTCCGTCCTTTTGGCGAAAATGACATGACGAGGTTTATCGAGGTCAAAGAAACCCTCAAAGCAATGCTTAGTGCCAGCGATATGGGATTAACAGCATTTGATCCTGCCGATTTTAATCTCTTTAAGGTATGCCGCGCGATTGACAAGCATCAAGATGACTTCGAATTCTATTTCGCTGATGACGTGGTGAACTTTACCAGTTTTCCGATTGGCTTTAAGCTAGCGACCGAAGGCGATATCCAATACAAGATCGAGCATCAGGGCGAGGCAATAGTATTTCCCAATGCTAATGTCGCCAATGGTAATCGTGCCGTACTGATGGTGGTGCCAACAACACTCGATGAAAACCTTTAAATTGGTTTTTTCTTAGTCGCAAAAATCCGAACTGTAAATATATTATTACAGTTCGGGATTAATATCCCATTTCCGAGCCCTCACAAATTCTTCAAAAATATTGTCTCATTCTTTACGTAAAGGTAAGGTATCGAGATATTAAATAGTGTTATGGTATTGTTACTATTTAGTCATGATTAAAAATAATTAAGTCGTGCTTTCGTTTAATTTAACTAAATGAAACCAAGCGAGCAATAAAGGATCATCATGAATCGACCTCAAGAAAAACTAGATGACGCGATCTATCAGCCACAATTTGTGACTAAAGACGCCCTAACTATTCCGACCTTAAAAGTTCTGCAGCAAGATGGTACTTTGTTTCCAAACGCCACTATGCCAGACATCGACCAACAGCTAGCACTTAAAATATATGACACCATGGTGTTTATACGAGTGCTCGATGATCGGATGGTAGCTTCCCAGCGCCAAGGCAGAATTAGCTTTTATATGACCTGTAAAGGTGAAGAAGCTTCTATTATTGGTAGTGCTGCTGGCTTAAGTGACCAGGACATGATTATGGCGCAATATCGTGAGCAAGGCGCGTTAGCATTTCGTGGTTTCAGCCTTGAAAACTTTATGAATCAAATGTTTTCTAACGCCAAAGATTTGGGAAAAGGCCGTCAAATGCCTATTCACTATGGCTCTAGTGAACTTAATTACATGACAATATCATCGCCACTGGCGACGCAGATCCCGCAAGCCACAGGTTATGCTTATGGCCAAAAATTGCTGGGAATTGACGCCCTGACTCTGTGCTATTTCGGTGAAGGTGCAGCCTCGGAAGGTGATTTCCACGCTGGTTTAAACATGGCTGCGGTTTTAAACTCTCCGGCAATTTTCTACTGTCGTAATAACGGTTACGCCATATCAACCTCGATTGAAGATCAATATGCTGGCGACGGTATTGCACCTCGTGGTGTTGCTTATGGTATTAATACCATCCGCGTTGACGGCAATGATTGTTTAGCCGTGCTACTGGCGACGCAAACCGCTCGAAAATATGCATTAGAAAACAACAAGCCAGTGTTAATCGAAGCGATGAGCTATCGCTTGGGTCCGCATTCAACCTCAGATGATCCAAGTGGTTATCGTTCAAAAGAAGAAGAAGAGCTTTGGGCACAAGTCGATGGCGTATTACGCTATAAAAATTGGCTCGAATTGCAAGGTTGGTGGGATGAAGAGCAAGAGACAGCGTTATACGAAAAATATCGTACTGAAATATTAGCCCAGTTAAAAGTGTCGGAAAAAGAACCAACACCAAAATTGATTGAACTCGTTAGTGATGTTTATTCAGATATCCCAACTCACTTACAACAACAACTTAGTGAATTGCGCCAACATATTTCACAGTACCCTCAAGCTTATCCTACTACCTCTGGGGAAAAATTCTAATGGCTCAAATGAATTTACTACACGCAATCAATAACGCTTTAGATATTGCGATGGCTAAAAATGATCGGGTACTTTGTTTTGGCGAAGATGTTGGTCACTTTGGTGGCGTATTTCGTTCAACCAGTGGTTTACAAGATAAATATGGCAAAGATCGTTGTTTCAATACCCCATTAACCGAGCAAGGTATTATTGGCTTTGCTAATGGTCTGGCCGCGCAAGGTGCGGTGCCGATTGCTGAAATTCAATTTGCTGATTACATTTTTCCCGCATTTGACCAAATTGTTAACGAAACCGCAAAATTTCGCTACCGCAGCGGCAATGAATTTAATGTTGGATCATTAGTGATCCGAACTCCTTATGGTGGCGGCATTGCTGGTGGTTTATACCACTCGCAGTCTCCAGAAGCTTATTTTACGGGGACGCCAGGACTTAAAGTTGTGGTCCCTCGTAATCCATACCAAGCCAAAGGATTGCTACTGGCATCAATCAGTGATGACAATCCAGTGATTTTCTTTGAACCTAAACGCTTATACCGCGCGTCGATTGGTGAAGTCCCTGAAGAGGCTTATGAAATTGAGCTGGGTAAAGCTGAAGTTGTGAGCACAGGTACCGATATTACGTTATTGGGCTGGGGCGCGCAGATGGAAGTGATAGAAAAAGCGATTGAGCTAGCTAAAGCCGATGGCATTTCATGTG
>JABSRS010000075.1:2081-11087 GCA_013214885.1 Gammaproteobacteria bacterium | reverse complement strand
TGCTCGAGCGGCGTACTGGATAGTGTGCTTACCACCATCGAAATATCTTGGGCGTTAGCCGCTTGTACTGTCGCTAATTCACCATCTTGATGAGCCAGTTGTTGGTAGGCTATTGGCGCGACCAGCATCGGTTGTTGATGCTGCACACCATTAAGCTTAATGGTGGTGTCGATACTACTAATTTTGGGCAATAACATTTGCTGCAAACCGATGTGATTAAAGGCACTGTTATTGGCGGTTAAGGTCAACTCATCACCACTGCCGCCAGCAATATAATGCCAACTTGGTGCGGGTAGTATTTGCTGGGCGTGACGTTGATAGTCGTGACAACAGGCGATATCCATTGGAATGTCGTGTTGTTGTAATGAAGACATAAAACTCCTTAACGGGTTGATTTACCTTTTTAGGGCTGAGGAAGATTTTAACCAACGTTGGCTATAATTAACAGCACTAACTTTGCTAAAGTCATCGATAATCCAAGGGGTTACATTTGGGCTAAGGGTGGACTTTTTTACTACTCGTTTAGTAATGTAAAGCGTGGTTAATCCATTGGCGGTTGCTTCTTTTAAGGTAACTATTGGCAGGGGGAAACTGACCGCAAAATCAGCCAAAGCCGGTTGCGCGACCACCAGTTGTTCAATGTTGAGTTCAAATAAAATATCGTCTAATTGCATCGCCAGTTGACGTAATTGTTGACTGATCTTTGCTGCATTCTTATTGATTTGTGGCGTGTGTTTAGGCCATAGCGCCGTTAAATCACGGCGTAATATGCCGGCCATCATTAAGGAATTATTAAGATTAAGCCAAAAATAGCCTTGCTGATCCTGCTGGTAAATGGCGACTTGTTCACCACTAGGGAGTAAGGCTTTAGCGATATCAATGGCAACGATATGGATATTTTCTTTACGTAACGCGGTATAAAAAGAGAGCGCAGGGCGCATGGCATCGATGCCCACTACGGCTGAAATTATCGGTTGTTTTTTAGTGACATGAGTTGCCACCCAGTTGGCCAAACGATTGATGGGTAGGCGCTTTGGCGGTAAGTAAGTAATTTCTATCGGGGTATCAGCCAGCATTTGGCTTAATAAACTATGGACGACTGGCACGACCGTAGCCACGGTCTTTTTAGGTATTGATTTTGGTGTTGATTTTTCTCTTGCCTGTGCTGATGTCAGTAATCCCATCGTTAGCACCAGAACTAGCGCAAAGTATTTAAGATGCATGTGTTTTTCCTTGGCAGCCATGAATGATTAAGGTAATGATAAAACATGCGCAAGCACATAAGATAATCGCTGGCCCAGTTGCTATCGCTAATTTAAAGTACATTGGCACTAACACACCGCTCACGGCGCTAAATGTTGATAGCGTCACCGAATAAATCACCATCGCCCGTAAGTTATGGGTAACTAATCGAGCACTGGCCGCGGGGATCAGTAACAAGGCACCGACTAAAATCGCGCCAATAATTTTGACCGCGGCAACGGTAACCAAAGCAATTAACAACACAAAGCCATAATCATGTAGTTTGACTGATATTTTGTTGTTGTGGGCGATATCAGGCGCTAGCGCGACTAAAAAGGCCTGGTTACCAAAACGCCATGCCAGCGTTATCACCAAAATAAACATCACCAGTAATATTTGTATATCGCTTTCTTGCGCCATTAATACCGAGCCAAACAGCACTTGTTCAACGATGTGAGCATTAACAAACTTGGCGACAAACATTAATAAGGCAGCGCCAAGTGCTAAGGCGAACGAGAGAAATACCCCGATGAGTGCATCGTAGGGCACGGTTGTTCGGCCGCGCACCCATTGCAACACCAAGGCAAATAAGATTGAAAAGGTAAATAAACTGATCCAAGGAGCGGTAATAGGTTCTCCGAGTAGGATCCCAATAGACACGCCGGTTAAGGCGCTGTGACCGACTGCCTCAGATAAAAAAGCCAGGCGCTTGACCACCACTAAGGTGCCTAATGCGCCAAGTAACGGGCCGATCATTAAGCTGGCTAATAAAGCATTGATCAAGAAACCGTAACTAAACATTTCCGGTAACACATTATTGGCCACTAAATTGGCGAAGGTTTGGTGGATAGCCTCTAACATCAGATCATCCTCTCTTCATTTTGCGCGCTCTTGATAATCTCGTTGGGCAGGCCATTGTTAGTTAGGCCGCCGTTGATCAAATAGGCGCGATCGCAATACTGTTGTAATACTTGCCAGTTATGCTCAACCATCACGATAGTGCCACCTTGGTTTTTAAAGTCGGTGAGTACATCGAGTATTTTTCGTTGACCGGCTTTATCAATGCCAGCTAATGGCTCATCGAGTAGTAACAGTGACGGTTTTTGTAATAATGCCGTTGCCAGCAACACCCGCTGGCGCTCTCCCATCGATAATGTGCCTAAGCGATTATTAAGTAAGGCTTCAATATGAAGTAGTTCAACAACCTGGCTGATATCTTTGCGGTTTTTAAAACTGAACCACACCGGGCGATTCTGGCTATTGAGTCGTAAATAATCAAGTACCGATATCGGCAAAGAGGGTTCAAAAGGCGCTAGTTGCGGCATATAACCGATGATCGGCGGGTGGTCGTTATGCCATGCCATGTCAATGGTGCCGTGATAGGGCATTAAACCGGCAATGGATTTTAACAGCGTGCTTTTACCGCCGCCATTGGGTCCCACGATGCCATGCCATAAACCCGCTTCCATGGTGGTGGTCATTGATTTTAATAGGGTGACATTGGCCAACTTTATCACCAAGTCTTTAATCTCAATGGCGGGGCCAATTGTCTGTGTGGGGGATAGATTAACCTTCATGTTTGTTGACCGCGAAGGTAATGGCTTGCGCCAGCATGTTCAAGTTGTAAGTCATTTCGGTTAACACCAGATCTTTAGTGTATTGGCCGTGGGTCATGTGGGAAAAATGAAATAATTTGATCCCGGTTGCTCGCTCGATAGTTGCAACCGCGTTATTGTTCATATTTAATTCGGTAAATAAGACATCAATATCTAAGGCACGAATTTCATTGATGGTAGCTTGTAGTTGTGAGGCGGTTGGCGAAATACCATGAGCTGGCTCGACGACAGCAGCGACCGTGAGACCAAACTCTTGCAGAAAGTAACCATAGGCATTATGGGTGCTGGCTATTTTAACGGTGCTTAAATCCAGTGGTAATAATTGTTGTTGGACTTTTTTCTTGGCCCGTCGTAATTTTCTGGCATAAGTAATCGCATTTTTTTGAAAAGTTTTTGCATTATCGGGATCTAATTTAGCCAGTGCTTTCGAGATGGTATAAACCTGACGAATCGCGGTATCAATGCCAACAAAGGTATGAGAATTGGCTTTGTTTTTGTCGCCTAACAACGCGACCGATTGATTGGCTTTAATCACTGTAAGGTTAGGTAACTTAATGTGTTTAATCGCTTTTAGGGCAAATTCATCATGACCAATGCCATTAACAACTAAGACATCGAGCTGTCTTAAGCGAGCAATATCCGTTGGATTTAGCTGATAGTTATGTGGGTTAAAGCCGCTGTCGATTAACGGCACCACATCGGCTTTGTCGCCAACAACCTCTTTCACATAGGAATAATATGGATGTAAGGTAATGCCAATGGTTAATTTAGCACTAACTTGCGATGTGAAAGTGGTTAAAATCGAGAGTATTAACAACGATAAAGTCATAGGTTTAAACATGAGTACCTTACACAATTAGATTAAGGATGAGAGACGGTGGCAAGGTGATTAATCAATTGCCAGCCTTGATGAGTTTGTTGGCATTGATCTTTAATGTCGGGGTGTTGATGCCCTGATTGTTCCGTGCGCCAACCAAGTTGGTAGCCATTTACCTTTAACCAAAGCGCCACTTGATATTGTGTGGTGTCGGTTGTTATATCCGTCACAAAGCAGTTAGCCGTTGGCTGACTAAACTTTCGACTATCAAAGGGTGACACGCCATCCGCTTGTAGTTGTAATAACGTTGGCGGTGTTGGGAGTAAATCAGCGTCAATCAGAAATAAAATTTCATCACCAGCATTGGATAACTGATTGATGATTGGGCTGATCGCTGTCGGCAATATATGGTGGGCTTGCTGCTTGTCTAATGTCTGCCAAGACAGTAGCGCGGTAGCGATTGCTAAGATGGTAAAAAAAGTCACCGCAAACCATTTGTCTTCCGCTTTATTGTTGGTGCTGTTCACCGCAAAGCGATTAATTGAGTTGGACATAATCAAACTCTGCTGGCGACTCATGATCAGGGTCAAACACAATATAATATTCACCGGTTGGTGGGGTAATGGTCACCGAACCATCGGAAGCGGTAGTAACAGTTAACATGGCTTGATCATCATAATTAAAGACATTTAAACTGACTTTACCCGCTAAACTTCCATCACTAAATCCTGCAACGCAAAACAGCTGTTGCTTCGCCGTTAACGAGCAAGTGAGTAATGGGAAATGTGCTTGGGCTGCAAATGGCAGCAGCCCAAGCAAAATAATTGCGAGTTTAGCCATTATTCAAAAATTACTTCAAAGGCATAAAAAATACGCGTCACGTCAAAGTCAGCGAGTTCGTTGTCAGCATCTTTTTCATACTTGGTTTTGAGTAAATAGCGGCCGCCATTTGGCAAGGTGAATGTCGCTAAGCCGTCTTTATCGATGGTGATTTCTAATACCGCAGGATTTTTGCGGTATTGCGGACCTTCTTGCTCAATAATAATGGTTTTCTTGGCAACAGGCTTACCGTTAAATAACGCTTTAACCTTAATTGGTTCGCTAGTGACATAGTCAGAAGGGTGGGTGAGGGTGATTAGCTCAAAACCTTGGTTGGTTGGTGCTAACACTTCAAAGGTTGGCGCTTTGTTGGTTACAAAAGACATCGAAATAGTTTTATAACGGCGCGTGATCACATCGCGAGCGCCTTTAGGTAGTTGCTTAGCGGCCTCTACTTTGTTGGCTTTTAAATGTTTAACTTTATCGCGTTTACCGACTTTATATTTAGTAAAGTAACTTGGCTGACGTTGATAAAACAAACCGTAAGTGCCAGATTCAGACACTGCTAAGTCAAAGCTCGATTGGCGTTGCCCTTGATAATAAGGACCAAATTTCCGTAATTGTTTGCCATCAACACCCATCACTTTGACGCCATGGCTTGGCATTGAGTAATCTGGGCGAAAAGCCGTATGAGAAGCCGTAACAGTAACCGCAACATGGGTCGGTTTGTCAGCGTTAATGTTAAAGTAACTCGGCCAAATATAAATATCATGGGCGATGGCTGGTGCCATCATTAATGTGCTGGCAACGATGGCGATAGCGGCTTTTTTTAGCGGCTTAAAAACAGTGTGATTCATGGTTATTTTCCTACGTTAATGGTGATTTCGCCAACTTCGACGTCAGCTTTTAGCGTGTATTTTGTACTCTTGGTGGTATCAATGGCTTGACGAAGTAACGAACGCCCACCATCTTCACGAACCACTTCAATCATTAAGTTAAATTTTGTTAAATCACCAATGTCTAATATCACGTTGTAATCGCCTGAACCTTTGGTGGCCCCTGTAATTGCATCAGCTGGCATTTCGCCATAGCGACCTACTTTTCGCCACCAACGACGAATATCAACCAACCACTTGTCCTCTTTGCGTTTGATTGAATGCCATAATAATAGGCTGTTATTCTCTGCTTTCGTTTCGGTCCAAATAGCAACATAAGGGCTGTTATAGTCTTGAGTGCTAAATTTTGGCAAAGAAAAATCGACCGTAATGCTGTTCGCAAATACCGGTGTGGCTAAGGTTGCGCTGGTTAATATTGCAGCCAGTAAAAGTTGTTTTTTCACGTAAACTCCTAATGATACAGTTAAATTAGTGCATCAAATAAATAACAAAGACAAAAAATATGCTGCCACCGCTAAACCATACCAGTGCTGGTTTGCGTTGTAAGCGATTGATTACTACAAGCCAAAACCCAGACAGACAGACAGAAGATCATCATAGCGACGGCGCTGATGTCCGATAAATAAAGCCACAGTCCGGTGGTGTGTTTGGCTCGGTGAATATTGTTTAACATTGCTAATACGGATAGTTGACGTTGGTCAATATGGATCTTTTTCTGGTCGACAAATACTTCAATGACGGTATTACCTGCGGGACTATCTAAGGTCAAAATCGTCCCACTCAATTGAGAATCTTGTTGCCCGAATATCATGGTTCAGATCAAACCATTGCAGTAATCGTAAACCCTGTTGCTGGTGATTTTTTTGCCAGTCTTTAGTGTGCATTAACCACGCTGGCCTCGGCACTGTCATTTGCTGTTGATGACTGCGGGTTTTATCCCAGTCGGGATGATTCAATATTAATCCCGTCACCGCAAAAAATAGCATCAACAGCAATACCGGCATCGCGCTAAAAATGTGTAACACCCGCATTTTGGCGCTTATACGAGCGATCAAGAGGTTATTAACCTGAATGGTCATATTGAAGCTTGCCGATAAATAACTCTTGGAGAATAATACTAGCATTAAGGTATGTAATGCAATAGCGTATGAGAATTATTCGTATTTGAGTTGTGTGTTTTTGTGTTAAGCCTGATCCCTACATTACGTTTTTGAACAAGTTTATGCTTCCTTGGTTAAAGTGTTGTACTTACTTGTATGTATTTTCAGGGATTTCTCTGGCGTTGTTTACTTTACATTGGCAATTAACGCTATCCCTGAATTTTCTCAGCCGATGCTGATGGAGTCAGTTCAAAATATAAAGTCGCCACTAGCAAGTAGTTGGTTGGCATTTACTGAAAATGGTCAAGTTAAGGTGACATTTTCAAGCAGGGAAGCGGCAACAATCCAGACGGTTAATACCTTGTATCACGTCATGCTAATCGCGGTGTTGATACTGCTGGTGTTAGTGTTGATGTTATTTATGTTGGCTATTCCAAAGCATCGAATATTCGGGGGAATAGCGCTAATGATTGGCGTTATTTTATATAGTCAGTCGTTGCTACCATGGTCGTTGCACGGCTTTAATGGCTCTGAAAGCCACTTAGCAACGCGCGGTGAACTGTGCGGCTATTTGTTGCTTAATATTATGTTGTTTTATTATTTAACTTCGATAATCCCTAAATTATCGTTGGCTATTATTGCCTTGTGTACTCAATGGCCTAAAAAGTGTGAGCAGAAAACCACGTCAGTTATCGGCTATGCTAGCCAGTCTGGACAACTGCTTTGCTGGCAAAAAAAATGGCGCAGCAACTCCCTCACAACAACCGTTATGATATCGCTTGTGTTTCAACGTTGCGTGCTGAGAGCTTGAGCCAGTACCAACAGGTTTTTTTCGTCGCAGCAACTTATAGTGATGGCGAGCCGCCCGAGCAACCAACCAACTGCGGTAAATCCTGGCTAATGATGGGTGAACGAAGTCCTGCTGATGATAATTATTTTGACCAACAGCTCTCTAGCTTTGAGTGTTCCGGCACGCTCAATAAACGTCAACATGCTTGGTCGAACAATATTGATAGTGATCAAGCCAAATATGTTGGCGATACCCTTACCGCAGAACAGGATGAGATCAGGCATTGGTTACTGGTGCTCAATGCACATCTATATATATGCGGGAGTGCCGCGACTTTAGGCGTCAGTTGTGATGCGATTTTGACCGACATTGTAGGCAGTCGGATGTTGGGATAGCTCAAGAAAAACCAACAAATTAGGTATGATTTATATTAATGGGAATTAAGAGCTGCGCGGCAAGCTTGCTGTTCTAATTTATCTAGTTGGTCAGTTATAGGGTTAGTAAACTCGTGATAATGCCCGTTTTGCCAGTTAATCCCACCACCGACAGTAAGCTTATTTAAATTGCCGGTAAAATGATAACTGCTATACATTTTTAATAACTTGCGTGACATGTAAGTATTAATCGTCTTCCTATCGGCATCCTCGGCCGAAAACTGACTATAACTTAAACTTACATCCCAGCCGGTAATATTTAACCCGCGGCTTCGAATTCGAAACCTTCACTTTGTGTACCTTGTAAAGCGATGGGTGCTTCATCTGTCGTACCAGGAATAAAATGGTCATTATCGGGCTGTGCTAGATTATCTTGTTCAATTTTAAATATAGCTACACTGTATTTAGCAGCCCATCAAAGAAGGTACTTTTAAAACCAATTTCATAATTTATGCCTTCTTCTGGGTCTAAGTAATCACCATGACGATCTTTATTCTCTTGCGGATTAAAAATTTCAGTGTAATTGATATAGCCCGCCTGGCTGGCAAAGCGGCGTAATGCTTGCGTGCTAATTAAGGCGGTGGTCGGCATTAATGCCAGCGTAATGGCACAATACAGCGCTGACAACTTTGTGCGGTGGCCAGTGCTGCTCGGCGATAAAGGTAACGACGTGGTATTTCCTTGAGATAGAATATTGAATTAGCTAATCTGATTTTTGGGTATTATATTTATAGGCAGATTCAACACCCTTGTCCTAATCAATAGAATATCAATATTTGAGCTGGCTGGACTGTTATCACAGTGTCGGTGTTGCTATCATGGCGTTTTTTCGCTAAATCAAAATATTTATGAGTCGTGTTAGTTTAGAGTGTCCCTTTTGTGCCAAGACCAATCAAATTGAATTACATCAACTTGATGGGGCAAATCAATGTAACCATTGCAATAAAAACATCACTGATGGTTGTGTGATGCCGATATTGCCCCACAATGTCAACGCCATCACCAGCAGTAAACTACCTGTATTAATCTACTTCTGGGGAGCCAATTGCAGTAATTGTAAAGTGCTGATGCCCATTATTGAGCAGGTGGCCAAGCAATGCAGTGGCAAATATCGTGTTGCCAGTGTCTAAGTCCCGAAAAATATGCCATTAGCTAAACGCTATCGGGTGCGGGGCGTGCCATCAATGGTGTTGTTGAAAAAAGGCAAACAGCAAGCCTTTGTCAATGGCGGTTTACGCCAAAAAGAATTATTACAGTGGTTAAACAATAATACTTAGCCGGTAATAAGACTT